>JAUWNI010000064.1 GCA_030612705.1 Phycisphaerae bacterium
CCCCCCGGCCCTAGCCCAGCGGGGGGCGGGGGGGGCCCGACGCTACAACCCGAAAGCCAGGGCGTGACGTAGCACTAATGATCTCGAAATTGATGACGGGCTTTGTTTATCCTCTCTATCTAAAGAGGGCGGAGTTTTCGGGACGGACAGGCTATCCGGCTTGTGTTTCGCTTGAGCCGATGTAGACTGTTGTCCGATGATGGGGGTTGTAATTCGTTTTGTTGTCACATGTTCCGTGAGTCGATGGACCCCCGACGCGGACCTGACGCGATGGGGTACCTATAAGAGTTTCCGTGCCCACTGCTAAACCAATAATGGACGAACCCACACCTGCCGTCAGCGAAAACGTACACGCCGGATTCGATCAGTTCGATCTGGCCCCCGAGCTACTCTCGACGCTACGGAAGCTCAACTTCCATACCCCCACTGACATCCAACGCGAGTTGATTCCCCACGCCCTGCGCGGCGACGACTGCCTCGGCCAGGCCAAGACCGGCACCGGTAAGACCGCCGCCTTCGCCTTGCCGATGCTACAGCGTCTCGAACCCGGCGGCGGCGTGCAGGCGCTGGTGCTGGTGCCCACGCGCGAACTGGCTCAACAGGTGGACGAGCACGTGCGCATGCTGGGCGTCAACCACCCGCTCAAGACACTGCTCGTCTACGGGGGCACGCGTATCAAGCACAACCTGCGCAAGCTCAAGGACAACCGGGAAATCGTGGTCGGCACCCCGGGCCGCGTCATCGACCTGATGCGCCGCGGGGTGCTCGACCTGTCGGGCATCAAGATCGCGGTGCTGGACGAGGTCGACCGGATGCTCGACATCGGTTTCCGCGACGATATCCGCCGCATCCTGAAGCAAGTCAAGGGCAAACACCAGACCATCTTCGTCTCGGCGACGATCAACGACGAAATCCGCAGGCTGGCCCGCTCGTTCATGCGCGAGCCGGTCGAGTTCGACGTGTCGGCGGACAAGCTGACGGTCGACGACGTGGAGCAGCACTACGTCTCGGTCGCCCCCCAGGACAAGTACCAGACGTTGCTCGGGTTCCTCAAACACGAGAACCCCAAACTCGTGATCGTCTTCACCAATACCAAACACTCCGCTCGCCGCGTGGCTGACCGACTAAAGCGCTCCGGAATCCGCTGTAAGGAGATCCACGGCGACCTGATCCAGAGACACCGCGAGCGGGTCATGAAGAGCTTCCGCAACGCGGATATCCAAGTGCTGGTCGCGACCGATCTGGCCTCGCGCGGGCTGGACGTGATGGAGATTTCACACATCGTCAATTATGACATCCCCGAAGACTCTCCGGTCTACGTGCATCGCGTCGGCCGCACGGCCCGCATGGGCAACACCGGCTGCGCGATCACGTTCGTGACGCACGAGCAGGGCAAGTTGCTCACCGAGATCGAGAAGCTGATTAACAAGGAGCTGAACCGGCTCGAGGCGCCGTGGGTGATTCAGCGCAAGTCCGAGCCGGAGACAGGCGATGCCGACGACGAGGCCGAAGCTGGCCCGCCGCGCCCCGCGCGCCTGACCGAGGCGATTCGGAGTGATCCGGAACTGGAAGCGGAAGGCGTCAAGCCGGTTCGCCGCACGCTGGGCAGCCGTTTCCGGACCACGCGTCGTCGGCGTTGAGGCACGGGATCGGGCGACAAGGGGGGGCAAAAACGGAGTCGTTCCATATGTTCCACCGTCCGGCGAGTTTTCGTGGGGGTGGCGCGGAAGTCTTCAGGGGGCACATGGCAGTGTTGGCGGACACTGTGTAAGCCGGGAAACGTAGCGTCCGCCGAAGCCCACCGGAAGTGTCATGGCCCCGTCTTCAGTTGCTCAATAGCTTGGTTAATAGTCTCGATTTCGCCGGTTAGCTCGTCCGGGACGTCGGCGTCGGTCGGTGGTAGAATCCCGCGCTTGCGCATGTCGAGGAACACGTCCAGGCAGCGCTGGAGCCAGTCCCGCGCCTCCCGCCAGCGCTCGAGACGCTCTGAACGCGGCAGCTCCTCATCCTTGGCGTAGACCAGGTTGAATTCGGCCATCTTGTAGTACGCCACGCCTTTGAGACGATGGATCGAGGCGAACTCCGGCCAGCGCTCGGCCACTTGTTCGGTCAGTTCGGTACTGCGGATGTAGCTGACGCGCGCGGCTTCGCGTTGGCCCAACGCCATCTGCGTTTCGCCCATTTTAGAGAGCGTGGTGGCCAGGTCGGTCCAAATCGAGTTATCTTCCGGCGCGTCGCGCAGGAGAGCTTCCAGGACGATGATGCTTGCCTGGTAATTCTCCATGGCCTCCTCGTGCCGGCCCATGTCGCTTGAGATGATGCCGAGCCACTGCCGGGTGATGGCGACGCCCCGCCGACCGAGGACATCCTCGGGATAGGCCTGGTGCAGCGTCTCCGCCGCCTCGAGGGCCCCGCGGTAGCTCTGCAGCGCCGCGGCCATTTGTCCTTGGCCATAATGAATCTGGCCGAGGTGTGTGAGGCTGGCCACCGTCCGGTTTAGCAGAAGGACTTTGTCGGGATCCTCCTCGGTGATCCGGCCGATGATGCGCTCGAATTCCTCGTAGTGCGCAAGCGCCTCGTCGAACTTCCCTTGGCTGACCAGCACGTTGCCCACCCGCTCGTGGCCGTTGGCGAGGTTGCGGAGCTGGGCCTGATCCTTGGGATGCGCCGCGACCCAGCGCTCTCCACGCGCGATCACCTCACGATAAGTCGCCAACGCGGCATCACCATTGCCCAGGGCATATTGCACGTCGCCGATCTTGAGCATGTTCAGCAAAGTGCTGCTATGAGCGCTCGCCTTGTCCGGATTTGCAACGGCGAGCCCGTCGAGGATTTCGGCCGCCTTGCGATAGCTTTGCAGGGCGCCGTTCAGGTCGCCAAGGTTTGAGGCCTGCAACTCGCCCTGCGCATCGCCGATCGTTGTATAAGCGGCGGCGAGCTCGCGCTGGAGCGGCAGGTTACCGGCGGCGTCAGAGGCCAGCGCGTCCAGGTACTCCAGTCCTTTATTCACGAGGGTTTGACGGGCCGGTGCGGAGCCTGGTAAGTGCTTGATCGCCGGATCGAACTCCAGGATAAAGAAATTCGCCAGCTTGCGTACGTCGTTGAAGCGCCGGTCGGCCTGGGTCTCGGCCGCCCAGGCGATTTGAGCCTGGGTCTCGGCTTCGGCCCGCAAGCGGGTCTGCTGGACGTACATCACGCCGAGCGCGACGGCTGAGATCGCGATCAGGAGCACGAACACCGCTGAGATCGCCACGATGAACCGGTAGCGCTGTAGCGTCTTTTTCAGCAAGTACAGGCTGCTGTCGCGTTTGGCTTCGATCGGCTCGCCGGCCAGATAGTGCTCGACGTCACGGGCTAGTTCGCCGGCGGTCTGGTAGCGGCGCTCGCGTTCCTTGGAGAGCGCTTTGAAAATGATCGTCCGTAGATCGTCGTCGATCCTCCGGTCGGGCGGCGCCGGGGGCGTCTCGGCGATGTGCCGCAGCACCTGGATCGCGTCACCCTCAATTGGGTAGGGGTACGTGCCGGTAAGCATTTCGTAGAGCATGATGCCGAGCGTATATACGTCGCTGCGGACGTCCACCGCATCGGGCAGGCCGCGGGCCTGCTCCGGCGACATGTAGGGCAGCGTTCCCGCCACCTGCCCGGTGCTGGTCATGACCGTGCCGCCCGGCTCGGCCACCTGTCGGGCAAGGCCGAAGTCGAGCACGTACGGCTCGGCGTCTTCATCGACGAGGATGTTCGAGGGTTTCAGATCGCGGTGGATCACGCCGCGCTGGTGTGCCGCGTTCACCGCTTTGCAAACCTTGGTATACAGCGTGAGTTGCTCCCGCAGCGCGGGTGCATTGGCACGTAACCAGCGGCTGAGCGCCTGACCGCGGACGAAGTCCATGACGAGATACTTGCGGCCGTCGCGTGTCCGGCCGGAATCGAAAACCGTGACGATGTTCGGATGTCTCAGAGCGGACACCAGCTCGATTTCGCGCTCGAAGCGCTTGCGGGCCGCGGGCGAGGCGTACACTCCCTCACGCAGAACCTTCAGCGCGACTTCACGCTTGGTCGAGTTCTGTATAGCGTGATAAACGATTCCCTGGCCACCGCGATTGATCTCTTCGATGATCTCGTAGCCGTCGATTTCATTTGGTTCGAGCCCCGTCTCGCCGGGTGTGCCGGGGGATCGCCGCGCGCCGGGCGGCGCGCCGATTCGGCGTAGCTGCTGCACCCAGGTTTCGTGCTCTGCCAGTAGAAGTTCCGCGCGCGCGGCGCAGTCGGTGCACTGGTCGAGGTGGTCGTGGATAGCCGCTTGCTGCTGATCCGTAAGCTCCCGCGCGTAATACCGGCGCAGCTCGTTTTCGGTCAGGCAGGTGTGAATGGCTCGTTCACCCGGTGCCATCCATAAGTTCCTTCATTCTGGTCGCCACGCGTTCGGTCAGCCGCCACTTGATGGTGTAGACGTTGCTGGGTTTCATGTTCAACTCGGCGCACACCTTCTCGATCGGCCACTCGTCGATGACGTAGTACTGAAAAGCCATGTATGTGCTTTCCTTGACCTCACCTTGCAGCTCGCGCAGGCAATGCCACAGGTGCTCCTCGAGCCAGATTTCGTCGAAGACCTCCTCCGGCGGTGTCTCGCACTTCTGCACTTTCTGGAACACGCCGGTGCCCGCCTGCTGTTCCTTGCGATCGCGCAGCAAGTTGCGAACGCGGTTGTTGGCCAGCGTGCGCAACCAGCCCTTGAAGCGTCCCTTCTTGGGATCGTATGAAAACTCGCCGATGCGATCGGAGATCACCGTCAGGCAGTGCTGCGCGACTTCCTCGGCGTCGTCGTGCGCCAGGCCGTACGCACGGGCAAAGCGGTAGAGCATCGGGCGATAGATCGCGTCGAACGTGCGCCAGGCGCCGGTATCGCCGCGGTCGCGAATGCGCAACAGCAAACTCGGGCGGGTTGTATCCACGGGCCCACTCGTCTCCTTTGCTTTTCATTTTACCCATGCCACGAAACGCATTCATCAAAAAAACCTTCCGCGAGGGCGCCGTATAGGACCCGCCGGTCACTCTTCTGTACCCGCTGACGGCCTTATTCTCACACGTGCCTGGTTTTTTCGTGTTTTTGTCGGACGGTCGTGTGAGATCGGTCGTTTGGGGTGTACATCCTGATGGACAGTATTCCGGTGTCAGGGCGCCGGAGCGGCGACATGTTCTCGGACGTGCCGTTTCGATTTGGGGCAACTAACTCACGACGAGGGAGGCAAATCATGTCAGTACGACTTTCACACATCCTGTTGACGGCGCTGGCGGTTATCGCTTTATCGACCGTCCCCGCTGCTCTCGCACAAACAACCTGGTACGTGGATGACGACGCCGCTCCTGGTGGCGGCGGCACCGGTTGGAGTGACGCTTTCGACACGATCGAGGCGGCGATCGACGCGGCCTCGGAGGGCGACCAGATTTGGGTGATGGCCGGAACCTATCACCCGCCGGTGGCCAGCTCGGTCAACCGCTGGGTTTTCTACAAGGTCGAGAAGAGCCTGGCGATCTACGGCGGCTTTGACGGGACCGAGGAGACCGAGGTCGACCGGGATGCGCGCGATTGGCAATCGAATGAGACGATTATTGACGCCAATCGCAGCCACTATTATGGCGAAGTGAGCAGCCCGTTCGGCACGCATGGCTTCCGGCTCGGCAACTCACCCGGCACCACGGACATTCGCATCGACGGTTTCTCGATTACGAACGGATACGCGTATCACCACGTGAATCACGTCTACGCCCGGGGTGGCGGTATCCTGGTGGTGAACGGGAGCGTCACAATTGCCAATTGCCATATTCACCACAACAACGCCTTGCCCACGCCAAGCTCTTGGGGTGGCATGGGCGGCGGTATCGAGGTGCTCATGGGCGGCTCCGCCGGCAGCACCAGCGCGCTGGTCACGAACTGTGTAATCGCGTACAACAACGCGACGTACGGCGGCGGCGGCATCGACGCCTGGAGCAACTACACCCAAGTCGTCGATACCCTTCAAGTCGTCAATTGCAAAGTCTATCGCAACCAGTGCTCGAACAATGAGGTCGCTGTCGGCGGCGGCATTCGCAGCCACCTTTTGCACTCCGGTACGCTTATCACCAACAGTGAGGTCTGGGGTAACCTCGGCGGAGTCGGCGGCGGCGGTATCAGCATGGACGGCGGGACAGTCAGCAACTGCACGATCGCCTTCAACTGGACAAACAACGCCGATCCTGTCGAGTACCCCGCCGGCGGGTTACGCAACATCAACCACGGCGCGGCAGTATACAACTCCATCCTCTGGGCGAACGAGAGCGGTCTTGACGGCGCGCATCAGATCTCCGCGCACGCAACGGTTACCGTCAACGACAGCGACGTGCAGGGCGGCTGGGCAACCGGCGACAACATCATGGATCTCGACCCGGTATTCGTCCACACGAATAAGTGGAATGCCGATGTTCACGTGCAGCCCATATCGCCGTGCATTGATGCGGGCAATAGCGATTACATCCCGATCGACCTCGGTGACCTCGACCATGACGGTGATACGACCGAGCAGATCCCGTTCGACCTCGATGGCCGCGCGCGGATGATCGACGGTGACGAAGACGGCACCGCCACGGTGGATATGGGAGCCTACGAGTATTTGTATGATCCCAATGCCCTGACGCACATCCTGACCGTGGAGATCGCGGGGGCGGACGGCCGCGTCACCGGTCCGGGCATCGATTGCCCCGGCGCCTGTGTTGGAGAGTACTACGACGGCAGCGAGCTTAGGATGTATGCCGAGTCATCGCCACTGGCGCTGTTCGACCACTGGGAGGGCGCGGACTGGTTGCCCGAGTGGAACGAGGCCGTCGTCTGGCTGGACGAGGATCGGACGGTAACGGCGGTGTTCACTGTTCCGCCGGACGAGCCTCGAGTCGAGGTGACGCCGACGGAAGTCGATTTTGATGAGGTTCGCGTGGGTGGCGTATCGACCCAGTGGATTGAGATCAAGAACATCGGGGCTCAGCCGCTCGAGATCGGCACGATCGACCCGCCGCCGGCCCCGTTCGGTTTCGGCGAGGAGCCCTGCTCGGGTCTGGTGCTGGGCACCGGCGAAACGTGCGAGATAAGTGCGCGGTTTGAGCCGATGGATGAGCTTGATTACAGCGAGACCTTTACGATCCCATCTAATGACCCGGGTGGCGATGTCGCCGTGACATTGACCGGAACCGGCTACCGCGATCAGGACGACGACGGCGTCTCGAACAGGGAGGAGAAAGGGCCCAACGGCGACGATCCCGAATACGACGGCAACGGCGACGAGTGCCCCGATTGGTTCCAGAACAATGTGGTCTCGCTGCACAGTGCCGACGGCGAAAAGTACCTGACTATCTATCTTCCGGAGACCGAGGCGTACTTCAACCATGTGGAAACCGAGGACCCCGATGAGTGGAAAGAGGGCGATGGCGGTGATGAATTGCCGGATGGCGTCTACTTCCTCTACGGCCTGTTCCGCCTGAACATGGAGCTCGAGTACGGGGTGACCGCGACCACGGCCACGATGCTGTTGCCGGCGGCGGCACATCCGTACACCTACTACCAGAACGGGCCGCTGCCTTCAGACCCGAACAGTTGGAACTGGTATGAGTTCGACTACGACGGCCAAACCGGGGCGACAATCAGCCAAAACATTGTCTCGATCCACTATCTGGACGCGGCGCGCGGCGACGATTCGTTTGAGGGGGCCAACGGCGGTATCGATGCCATGGGTGGCCCAACCTGGACAACGCCGGACGGCGCGGACGACGACGACGGCGACGGCGTGCCCACCGCGGTGGATAACTGCCCCTTCACGTGGAACCCGACACAGCTCGACAGTGACGGCGACGGCTTCGGAAACGCCTGCGACGACTGCGTCTCCGATCCCAACAAACGCGTGCCGGGTATCTGTGGTTGCGGCGTTTCGGACGTTGATTCAGACGGCGACGGTGTCGCGGATTGCGAGGATGGGTGCCCGGACGATCCGGATAAGACCGATCCGGGCATCTGCGGCTGCGGCGTCTCGGACACGGACTCCGACGGCGACGGATTCTTTGACTGCGACGATCTATGTCCCGATGATCCGGACAAAGCCGAACCCGGCTATTGCGGTTGCGGCAATCCCGAAACCGACACCGACGACGACGGCGTGCCCGATTGCGTCGACAACTGCCTCAATACGCCCAACCCGGATCAGGCCGATTCCAACGGCGACGGCCTCGGCGATGCCTGCGATGGGGACAACGACGGCGTCGACGATGACACCGAAGACGGCGCTCCGAACGACGGCGACGGCAACAACGACGGAATCCCCGACAGCGATCAGGACAATGTCACCTCACTGGTGAGCTCGAACGGCGACTACGTCACGATCGTCGCTCCCGAAGGCACGGAACTGGTCGGCGTCGCCGCAACCGACAACCCATCGCCGGACGACACGCCCCCCGGCGCGGAGTTCCCGGCCGGCTTCCTCGCGTTTGAGGTACACGGGCTGGAAATCGGCGGCGCGATCGAGTTGCAGATCATCGTCGATCTTCCGGAGGGAGTCGTGTTCAATTCGTACTGGAAGTACGGACCGACGCCCGACGATCCAACACCCCACTGGTACGAGTTCATGTTCGACGGGACCACCGGGGCCGAGATCGACGACAACGTCATCACACTGCATTTCGTCGATGGCCTGCGGGGTGACGGCGACCTGACCGCCGACGGCATCATCACCGACCCCGGGGCGCCGGCGTTTGATATAAATGCCGGTGATCCGGCCCAGGAAATGCCGCCGGAGGAGATTCTCTGCGGCGGCTGCCCGTGTGGTGTCGGGGCGGTCGGCTACGTACCGCTAAGCCTGCTGGGGCTGGTCGGTCTGAAGATCGGCCGCCGCCGGCGCGGCTGATCTCGAAACGCTTTACGGCGCGTACGTGGAAGGGCGCGCCTACCGTCCGGCTCGCCGCGTCGCGATCGCGGAACGTCCGCCGCGCGTCGCGGTGATCGTGCCGTGCTACAATGACGGCAAGTTCCTTCCAGAAGCCCTGGCGAGCGTCCAGGCTCAAACCTACTCGAACCTCGAGTGCGTGGTCGTGGATGATGGGTCAACCGAGGAAAAAACACTACGAATACTCGACAAGGTGCGTCGGCAAGACGTTCGCGTAATACACCAGGAAAACCAGGGGCTCGCCACGGCGCGCAACACCGGCGCGCGGGCCACGCGGGCCCCTTTCTATGTACCGCTGGACGCCGACGACAAGCTCGACCACCGGTTTGTGGAGAGGCTGCTCCCCGCGTTGTTGGACGACCCTTCGTTAGGGTACCACTATAGCCACGTGAGGTTTTTCGACGCGGACGCCGGCGCGTGGGAGTGCCCCCCGTACGATGCGCGGCGTCTGCTGGTCGAAAATCTCAGTGTTGCCACAGCGCTCATCCGACGATCCGCCTTTGACGAAGTCGGCGGCTACAACCCCGACATAGTCCATGGGTTTGAAGACTGGGATTTCTGGATCGCGCTGCTGGCGGTGGGCTATCACGGACGCTGTCTCCCAGAGACGTTGTTCTTCTATCACAAGCACGAACACGGCTCGATGCTCACGAAAACTCAGGAGCGGCGTGCCGTCATGGTGCGTAAGATGATCGAGCACCACCGGGCGTTGTTTACCTCGACGCTCGACATCTCCATCGCCACGAAAGACGAAATGTTCTTCCGGGCGCACATCGACGCTTGGCGCCTGCGCGAGAGCCGTGTGCGGAACGGCGACGTGCCGCCTGCCACGTCGATGATCGACGACGAACTCTACGAAGGCCTTCTCGCCAAGGCCGAGCTAGACTATATCGAGAGTTCCCGCTTTTGGCGTGTGCTTCAAAGACTCAAGCGGAACCCTCTCTACCGGGCGTCCGCGCGCCTTCGTTTCAAGTCGGATTGGGACGCGCCCAAACCCGAAGAGGATCCCCGACAGCGACTTGCGCGCATCAGGGCAAGCCGTAGCTACCGCTTCATTCGGTCCGTCAAAAGTACACCGATATACCGATGGTACGCCCGCGCAAAGTACGGCCCGGACTTCGATAAGTCATCCACCGCGTGAATGCCGGTCGCGGGAACACAGCCCGACTTGCCTCTCGCCACGCCGACTCCGGGACCTTGAGTTGTATGGCGGACTGCTCGGGAGCGCCCCGGCAGGGCACGTTGCGGGTCGGGTCAACTGCCCGGCCACGATAGTTCGTACATTAGGAGCCGGCCATCCCGCGGCGCCGGCTCGATATACACCTCGCGCATCACCGGCCCAATTTCGGGATCATGTTCGAGCCGCTTGATCAACTCGTCGTTGCGCCGGCGCTCGAAGCCGGGGCCGACCTCCAGCGCAAAATAGTCAGGCCGCTGATATAGCATCTCGCCATGGATACGCTCAAAGTCCTGCGGGTCTTCGAGCCAGTACTTCCAGCGCATGTCGGCGTAAAAGGCGATCCGTCGCTGGCTGCTGCCGCCACTCAGCAGTTTCGTATGCACATCCGAACGGTTAGCGGTCAGCCATGCCGCCCCGCGTCGCAGAAAACCGGTTTCGCCGTTCGGAATCCGCAACGAGTAACCGGCCAATGGTGCCAGGCAGATCACCAACGTCGTTGGCCAGAGCCAACGCCGCGCGTTTGCTCGCGCCAGCTCCCTCACTTGAGCAAGGAACATCGCGGCAAACGGCAACAAGAGCGCGACGAGCACCAGAGTGTGTCGCTTGTCAACATATCCCCAATGGTACAGCAGCCCCATCACCAACGCGGCGTGGGTGATGAAACACGTAGAAACACCGATCAGCTCGCGCCCCAGCAATCTCCTGCGCATCTGAATCAACAGAACCAAAGCGAGTATTGGTACGATGACTCGGCCGGCACGCATTGTCGTGTAGGCCACTCGGAATGGGACGGCGTGCAGACCTACATCGTACGTTTGAAGCCGCGCGACGTGCACGCGCGGGAAGGCAGGCTCGATGCCGTGCATGACTTCGCTCCGCGTGCCGCGCGGCTCGGTCGTGGCCGCGGCAGTCGGGTCCATGACATTTCCGGCGGGCTTCGGCGCGGGCCCTGTAGCGTCCGCCATGCACCCGCAGCGGCCTGCTCGCCACTAAGGATTTCCAGCGGGTTCTTCTTCGGCGTCAGACGGCCGCTGATTCCCCAGAACGGGCCGACGAGAAGCAGGAACGCGGCGATGGCAGTAGAGGCGCGGATGAATGACACCTTCCATCCCATGGACCGCGCTATCGCAATGACGGCCGCCAGTCCTCCGATGAGCAGCGCCGCTCCTTCGGGTCGTGTCAGGAACGCAAGTCCCGCAAACCCACCGCAAAGGAATCCGGCGGCCCTAGCCTTGATTCGGACCAGCGCCACAACGCCCGCCAGGTAAAACGCCAGAAACACCTGGTCCGACATGACGTCAGCCGAAAGCCGCACGTTGAGAGGCAGCAGGGCGGCGAGCGCGGCCGCCAGAACAGCGGCAAGCCACACGTTGATCGGCATTGCGAGCACGCGAACAAGCTGTACGGTCAGGACAACCGAGAGCACGACGACCACCATCCCCGCGGTCCACGCGACGATCTGCCCGCTGCGTTGCCAGGTCCATGGCGAGTCAGGCGCCCCCAACGCCCGCGCGGCCCTCTGCGTAGCCAGGATCATGACGGGAAACAGCGGGTGTTGCTGGGCGGATTCCTCTTTCAGAAAGGCCGGGCCCTGTTCGCCCAGGTCGCGTGCATACCAGCAGAAAGTGACGCCGTCGCGAGAAAGACAAGGCATGTTCAGCGCGATGACTGCCCGCCACGCGCCGGCGAGTACAAGGACGGCGAGAAGGGCGCAGCGATAGGCGTTCGCACGGGCGCGTTTCGGCCTCACGGCCTGCTCAGAGGAACCGGGAGGGGATTCGGGATCTTGCCTGCTCGATCCGGCTACAGCCATCGCTAGCTCGTCAGTTCGGTGATTAGATCATTTGACAACAAAATAACTATGACGGGACCTCAACGTGGAATTGCCTTCATGCCGTTTGCAAAGCAGTTTGATAGCAGGCGATCGTTTGTCGCGCGCAGCGCTGCCGCGAGAATTCCGCCGCTCGTCTCAAGCTTCGCTCTTTCCACTGTTGGCGCCAGTCCGGCAAACGCTTCCAGCAATCCGGCAACGTTCTTCCGCGGCTCCAGCGTTCCAACGAACAAGAAGAACCGCTCCGGCAGCCCGAGTGCCGCCAGCGCCCGCCGCACTGCGTCGTCATCTCGCGTTTCGTGAACTCCGAGGCCGCGATGAATCGGTGCGTTCGGCGCAACCCGGCGTCGAACTCACGCTCGTACCAGCGCACACGGTCGGCGAGCGAAAGGCTTCGCGCGGGTCGCGAGGGGTTAACTGAGTTTGCCCCGCCCTTGGGCCGCGGGAGAGTCGACGACAGGAACGGCCGCACCGTGACGGCCTCATCCTCGTCCTGAAGGGCGTGCAGCAATTGTTTCACATAGTATCCCACCCCGGTAAGAGGCCGAAAAAGAACTCGGTCGTTCAGGATCACATTGAGTCGTTTGGTCAAACCCGGATTCTTAGTATGGCTTCGCTCCTCGTCGTGCGGCGCCTTGGTTTCTTGCAACGTCTCGGCGGTCATTCTTCATATCCTCAATGCTACCCTACGCTCCCAGCGCCCACGTCGCAACTTGTTGTAAGGGTGTGATCGTTTCTCGTAGCGAAGCTAGTGCTCTGTCGCAGGTCTATTGATGAACCAGGCAGATAGAGTCTCAAGAAGAGCCGCGGACTTCAGTCCGCCCGGTCGTTCGGGAAGAATAAATTCTACTCCCCGCGGCATCTCCGCGCGGTCCTTCGGCAAGGGCTGAGAATTCCCCCCCCTCCATTGGTGTTCCACAATCTCAGAAGCTACTCTCTCGCACTAAAACACTGTGGCAGTATCGGAACAGGTCGGCCAGACGCGATCGAGGGGCGGTGCGCACCCAGACCCTTCCGGTCTGGCCCACACGAAGTGTGTCCGCCGGACTGTCCAGTGTCACGTCGATCCTGTAGTAGCTGTCGACGACTTCGAGCCGACCATGTGCATCCGGCGTCACGGCGATGTCGCCGCCGGCGACCGAGGACAGGCCGCGGTGTTCGAGGATTGATGTTCGCACCGGATCGATGAACGTCACCACGCCCGGTAATCGTCCGGGCCGGGCGTCCGAGCAGAAGTAGACCCGATCGCCGGTCGCGAGGTCCGAGATCAGGTCGTGCCGAACGTAGCACACCACCGTTGGTCCGTGGTGATCGACGATCTGTCCCAGAATCTGCCGGGTGCCGATCGGGGTTCCGTTACGCAGGCTCTCGTCCCATTCGACGATGGTGCCGTCGACCTCGGCGATGAAGCGGTTGCCGTCGATTGCGATGAGGATGCTTTCCAGCTTCGCGTTCGCGCGGGTCAACTGTTCCATCTTCCGGGGGAGCAGGGCCCGCTGTTTCTCGTCGTTTTTTATTATCGCCAACTCGAGGCCGATGCGTTGTACTTCGAGGCGCGCGAGTTGCGCCTCGCACTCAAGTTCACGCGACTCCAGCACGAAGAGCGTGTCTCCTTCGCGCACGCTGCTGTTGAGCCCGACGTCGAGATCACGGATCGCCCCGTCGCCCGGCGCGTAAATGATCTGACTTTCACGGGCCGTGGTCGTGGCCGGCAGCGCCTGTCGGCGTGATATCGGCAACAAGGCCCAACCTAGCACGGTACCGCAGACCGACGCCGCGGCGATTGTCCGCCAATTCCACGAGAGCAGCCGCCGCATCTTCAGAATGCCGATCATTTCGCTCACCACGGGTTTTACAAGCAACGAGTATATTGCCACGAAGAACAGCAGGCCGCCGATCACCTTCGTCAGCCGGTGGTACAGCATCAGTGCGATTGCCGAATAGATGAAAAGCCGATACGCCCAAGCGAACAACGCATACACGACCATGGTCGCCAGGCGGCGCGCCGACAGGTCGACCTCCGGCGGTTCGACCTCCATTCCCAGCACGTGCCGCCGAAGCACCCAACGCGTCACGGCAAACGATCGGCTTTGCAGGTTGTCGATGCCGAGCAGATCGCTCAGAACGTAATAGCCGTCGAACCGCATGGCCGGATTCAGGTTGACCAGCAGGGTCGAAATCAGCGTCGCCGACGACACAACGAAGCAGATGCTTTTGAGCAACCCCACCGGGCTCAGCGCCCAGACCAGCAGCGCAAGCCCGGCGATCACCAGTTCGGCGGTCACACCCGCCAGGGCGATCAGCAGCCGCTTGCGCCTGCCGCGCATCCGCCAACTGTCGGTCACGTCGGCGTAGGCCATCGGAAACATGAAGATCAGCGCCACCCCCATCGTCGGCACGCGGTTGCCCAGCGCCTTGGCGACGTACGCGTGGCTGAATTCGTGGATCACCTTTACCGCGACAATTGCGAACACGAAGGCCAGCACGCCCGGCACGTTGAAGAAGTACGGAAACGTCGCCAGGTACGCATCGAACCGCTGCGCGAGGAGCAGCACGCCGATCGTTGAGAGGCACAAGTAAGCGGTCAGGGCGGCCGGGCCGGCGAGGTGACGCACCAGGCCGACGGTTCGCTCCAGGAACGCGTCCGGTCTTATCAGCGGGATGCGCAGGTAAGCCAGCTTTCGAAAACATGTCACCAGAGCGTCGGCCCGCGGACGCTGCTGTTGGGCCTGCCATGCGCGCATGTCGGCCACGCGCGAGTCCATCGTCAGCCCTTTCAGTGACGCGTTGGCACACAGCCGCGTGAGGTCCTCTTCGGATACTTTGATGGTGGTGCCGTCCGAGAGCTGTTGGAGCAGGCACTCGGGAGTCGTCGGGACGCGCAGCCGCCGAAGGATTTCAGCCTGTATCCAGGTGGCTTTCTCAAACGTGCCGCGCAGCGGGTCGTGAATCACGTAGCTCGGCGAGCCGTCCGGTTCGTCCGGCCCGAGAAAGAATTCGACATCCGGGCGAAGCACCGGCAGAGTCGCGGCTAGTGGGCCTATCGTGCTCATCGGCGGTCAGGTCCCGGAGAAATCGCGCACCGCCGCCAGCGGCCGGCGCAGCAGCCAGTACCCCAGCGGGACCGGGTCGCCATACAGGACGGCGGTTCCCTGGAGTCCCATCTTCATATTCGGCTCGGGCTCAATCCAGTCGGCCTCGGCTCGGAAGCAGGGGATGCCGTCGCTATTGAGCTGGCTGTGGTTGGCGAGGAAGCGCAGCGTCGCGGAGCGGCTCGAACGCGGATCGGAATCGAGAATCACCGTCAGGGGCTTGTCATGATCGAACTTGATGTTGTCGTGCTCGGGCAGCCAGATACGCAGCTTGGTTTGCTTCGGATCGACGATCATCATCAGGCGCTGACCGACCTGGACGGGTCGGCCGCGCCACTCGTGCGGGTCATCGAACATCAACGTGCCGCGGACGGGTGCCCGGACTTCGAGTTGGTCGACGCGGTGGCGCGCGATACGCAGTCGCACCTTCTCCTGCTCGAGCCGGTTTTCGAGCAGGGCGATTTCCGAGCGCGCGGACAGATCGTCGAAAGCCTGGACGCGCGCGCGTTGCAGGTCCGACTCGATGATCTGCACCTGTTGCTCGGCGACCTTGATTTCTTCCGACGCCACGCGCTTGTCGTAGACCGCGAGTAGGTCGCCGACCTCGACCGAACGCCCGGGCAAGACCGGGATCTCGTCGATCACGCCGTTGAGCGGCGCGGTGATGGCGACGGGGTTTTTGGGCACGATCTCGCAGTGCGCGACGATCCGTAACGGAAGCTTGACGAAACACAAGGCCCCCACGAGCAGGATCGCCGCCGCCGCGACGGTTAGCCACCTGCGTGACCGCAGTTTGCCGAGCACGAGGTTGGGCTTGCGCGCGAGGCTTCGCCAGGCGACGCCGTAGGCCAACGCGAGTATCTCGACTCGCGCTAAATCCCCCGGCGTAAACCGCCCGCCGGACCAGCGCTCCAGCCAGAGGCCCGCGACGGTTCGGCCGTCGACGGCGATCGGCAACCAGATTACCGACAATCCCCGTGTACGCCTGGTCAACTCGTTCCAGGTGTCTTCCCGGCCGGGGAGCAGGGCGGGTTCGATGATGGCGGGCGCGTCACGACTCGTCATGGCTCGGACCAGGTTGCGCCATTCGCAGACGAGCGGGGATTGCCGGTTGATCTCGCCGGCCCCGGAGACGCCGAGCAGCTTCACGCTCTTGCCGCGCAGGTCCCAGAGGGCGGCCCGGTCATACCGGCAATAAGCGACCGAGCGGTTGAGAATGCGGAAGGTCAGTTGCTTGAGGTTTTCGCTGAGGCCCGCTTCAAGCGTCAATTTCTGTAGCGTGACGAGCGACTCGAACGCTTCGACCGATACGCCGGGAGATGTTTCCAGGTCGATCACCTCAGCGCCTCCCGATGCTCGCGAGGCTGAGGATTCCGTTCATTCCGGAGCGCAGGTTGCCGTCGGCGTTGTCGATCTCGGCGTAGACCTCGAACGTCACGCTGGCCGGGTCGAGTACGGCCGCGATGTGCGAGACCTTCACCGCGATCGTCTTGCCGGTCTCATTGACCGCCAGTTCGAGTTGCCGGCCCAGACGCACGGATCGAAACAGCGACGAGGGTAGCAGGAACTTGGCCAGCAGCACGCGGTCGTTGACCACCTCCACCACCGGCGTCCCGTGCTGCACGAGTTCGTGCTCGTTGATGAACACTCGCGCCACCCGGCCCGCGTAGGGAGCCTCGATCGTGCAGGCGTCGAACTCTTTGTCGGCGAGGTCGCGTTTGCCTTGAGCCACCACGACTTCACGCCGCGCGTGGATCAGCTCTTTCGCCGCCGACACCACCACCAGCTCGCACTCGGCCTGGGCCGTCTTGGCGTCGCGTTTGGCGTTTTCGAGATCGACCAGCGACGCGTGACCCTTCTTGTACAGGCGCTGCGTGGCTTCCAGATTCATCCGGGCCGCTTCGAGCACCGCCTCGGCGTGTCGCCGACGAGTTTGGTCGGCGGTCAGCTTCTGAATGTGTGCGAGCTCTTTCTCGGCCGCTTCGAGCCGGGCCTCGGCGAGCCGCTGGTTTATGCGGTACGTCAAGTCATCGAGTTGTACGAGCACCTCGCCGGGCCCGAACGACTGGCCCAGTTCCTTCCTGATCGCGACCACCCGCCCGGAGACCTCCGCCGACAAGACCGCCTGTTGCCGCGGCGTGAGAATCACGGCGACGCGATCGTCCGCGACCAGCCGGTGCCCCGTTCTCGAAACATCTCCGATCCCACGCGCGCCGGCGTTCTGGGCAATGCCGCTATCCAGTACCAGCAGTATCACCAGCAGAGCTGCACCTCGCGCGAGCTCGATTGGACGGATGACTCCTACTGATTTGCGTCTCATCGCGTCGTTCCTGTCTGCTACCGGTCATTTGCCGGCGGGTTCCTCTTGCGGCGTATGGTCGGACAACGCGTCCGGGTCAACCGCGCTTTCGTTTCCGCTGTTCGGATCGCGGCCGAGCGCGTTGAGCACTCTCGCATGGGCCACTTTGAGGTTCGCACAAGCGGTCAGATGTCGAGCGTGCGCCTTGAGATACTTCAGACGATGATCGAGGGCTTCGCCGGCGTGCGATTTGCCCTCTTCAGCCGCGTCCTCAATCGCGGCGAGCAGGTTGCGATGCTTTTCCGCGATTGTCTCGGTGATTCTGTAGCGTTCCGCGGCGTCCTGATAATCGATCAGCGCGAGGTGTACCTGCGTCAGAATCGCCACCGCGATTGCCGTGCGCCGCTTCTTGATTAGTTCGGTTTGGAGCATGACCGCGTCGCGCTGCTTGATTTGCTGGGGGATGGCCAGCAGGTTCCACGATACGCGGATGCCGGCGGTGTTCCACTCGTCGAACGCGAGGTAGCGGTTGTAGTCCGTGTCGTATCTCCAGAACGCCGAGATGCTCGGAAACATCTGGGCCAGGGCCACGTGGGCCTCGTCGCGCGAGATCGCCTCTTCCAGGTCCTTCTCGAACAACTCGGGTCGGCCGCGCAGCGACCGGCGTTCCAGTTGCTCGACATCGAACGTTTCCATCGCCGTCGGCTGGTCGAGGTTTACGTAAGCCAACAGGAATTTCGCGCCCGGCGATAGGCCGATCAACTTTGCCAATGCCGCTTTGGCCGCCAGGTATGACCGTTTGTATTGCCGCAGCTCGGCAAGCTGTTCGAGTAATGCCGTCTCGCGTTTGAGCCCCTCGATCCGCGAGATGGTTTGTTCCTCGATTTCCTGGTCGATCTTCTCGAGCATGTTGAAGACTTGACCGCCGGCACGTGCCGCCTCCACCGCGGAGGCGCGTGCCGTGACCGCCCGCCAGTACGCTCGGGTGACTTCGAGGGCGAGGTTTTGCCGAACGCGGCGCTCGCGCTCCTGGGCGATCAGTTCGCGATTGGTCTGTTGCCGGGTCCGCAGGAAGGAGATGCCGAAGTCCAGCAGGTTCCAGGTTGCCGAGATGTCCCACCGATCGACCTGCTTTTCGGCCGAGAACGACGGTTCGAGCGATTCGGTACGGCTTGCCAGGCTGACCGAGCCGGCCGCGTCATACTCCGATCGGCGGCTCGATTCGGCACCCGCCAACAGCGAAGGCAGCATCTTCAGCAACGACTGTGTCGCCAACTCGTGTTGAAACTTGCGCTCCGCCGCGGCGATCCAGACCTCGATGTTATACCGAGCGGCATAGTCGAGAGCGTCGTCGAGCGTCAGCGGTCCGTCGATCTCGGGCGCCCGCTCGTGGAATACAGCCAAGTCCAATGAAGCATTCAGCTCGCGCGTTTGCCGGCGCCCCGTCTGAGCGGTGCACCCGCCCACGGCGACGGCAGCCGCCAGAGTGGCAAACAGTACACAGCGAGCCAAACCTGGACGGCGGATGAGCGTCACGACGGTTTCTTCACCAGCGAGGAACGTTGCTTTTCCACGTGCCAATCGATTAATACCTGCTCTCTTGACCGGCTGAAAACCGGTCCCACAGTCGGTTGCGGGGTAGACTCTGAGTCCGATATCGGCACTCGAAGCGCCTCCGGTGAAACTGAAATCCTGGGTGGCTTGGGCGTCCCGCCCGAGATTTCCACAGGCGAGACGCCTGTGCCACCCAACATTGTGCACGGGACGGACTACTTAGTGCTCTGTTTCACAAACACGTCGACCGTGGGAAACCGCGAAGACTATCGGAAACCGTGAAGAGCCGCGGACTTCAGTCCGCCCGGTCCCTCGGGAAGGGTAAATTCTACTCCCCGCGGCGCCGCGCGGACTTCAGGTCCGCGGCTCCTCGGGTTGAACCCATCAAAGCAACCTAGACAAAGTACCAGGGCAATGAAAATGAGTAACTGAGCCGTAAGGTTCACCCCGGAACAACTCGATAAATGGATTGCACTGCACGATTGGGATCGATCCTGGTGAATCCGTCTGACTCGACCATTCCGGAACCGATTACGCCCGAGGCGCGGTCGCGAATGCTCCTCACACTGATGCGACTTGAAGAGCGCATCGTCCTGGACGGCGCCGCCGTCGCGGGTGCCGACGCGGATTCAGACGCATCCAACAACGGCCACGATCATTCCGGCGCAAACCATGCACCATCCAATGTTGATACAACGCACCACCCCCACGCGGATAACCACGCCGGGGCTGAACCCGCCGATCCACCCGACCGTCCGGGCGAGATCGTCAGGAGTGTGATCGAGCGAGTAATTACCGCGCTACTGGGTTTGAATGAAACCCACGACGCCCCTCAACGGTTGCTGGCCGTTTCGTCATCGGTCGATCAGGCCGCTGAATTGGCGGCGGCAACGACGGATGGCGTGGTCACAACCCTATTCGATGGCGGGGATACGACTCTCGACGCGCTGCTCCAACAGATCCGAGACGCGCTAGACGGGCAGAACGCGGACAGTATCGCCCTGGCGACGCACGGGCTCGGGGAAGGCGGCCTGGAGCTGGTGGACGGCCTCTCCGTCAATCTTGAGACGCTGCAAAATCCCGAAATGCGAGCTTTCTGGGAAGGGCTGGCCGAGATGATCACACCCGGTGGCCGAATCGACCTGCTGGCGTGTGATGCCGCCGACGGTCCGCGGGGACAGGCCCTAATTGTTGCCCTGGAGAATCTGACCGGCGTGAACTTCGCGGCTTCGGTTGACGTGACCGGTAACGGAGCGCAAGGCGGGGACTGGATTCTCGAAACCGATCACGTCAACGCGAGTGTGCTGTACTTCGATTCGAACCACCTCTCCGATTTCACCGACACGTTGGACAACCAACCCACGATCAGCGACACCAACCCGGGTAACACCGCCGTCGGCGGCGCCGGGCCGACTGTCGTCGATCCTGGGATCACGGTGGACGATGGCGACGGCGGGGGCGACACGCTGCTGGGGGCCTCCGTACGGATTAAGAGTGGCTTCGTCGCCGGCGAGGATCGACTCTCGTTCAACGCCACGCTGGCCAACGGCTTCGGGATCACCGGTTCATACGACACCGCCGATGGCGAGCTGATTTTCTCTGGAAACGCCTCGGCAGCGGCCTACGAGCAAGTTTTGCGCAGCGTGACCTACGAGAACATCAGCAGCACGCCGGACACGACGCCTCGCGAGATATTCTTTGTCATTGGAGATGATTTCACCGGATACACCAACGGGTATAACGCGCAGACGGGCCATTACTACGGTTTGGTGGCTGCCCCGGTTTCCTGGGCGATCTCGAACACAAACGCGGACGGCAGCACGCTCGGCGGTTTGCGGGGCTACCTGGCCACGGTCGCCTCGCTTGCCGAAAGCAATCTGATCGGCAATCTCATCTCGCCCTTCCCACTCAATCAGCGGGCCTGGCTAGGCGCGAGCGATGCGACCACCGAAGGCGGATGGCTGTGGGTCACCGGCCCCGAGAACGGTACCCAATTCTGGCAGGGGGACTTCGCGGGCGGCACGGTCGGCGGGATGTTCGCGAACTGGGATGCAGGTGAACCAAACGACACCGGCAACAGCGATTACCTCACGATTCTGCGGAGCGGCATGTGGCGGGATGAGCCGGGGGCCGCCGGACAGGACGGCTATATTGTCGAGTACGGCGGTCTTGCCGGCGACGTCGAGGGGCCGCTCGCGGCCGGCGTCACGATCAACGTCGCCACGCCCAACCATGCCCCGCTGTTGGATAACACGGGCGTCATGAGTCTGACGGCGATCAACGAGGATCATACGAGTAACGGCGGCAACACCGTCGCCGACGTCATCGCCTCGGCCGGCGGCGACCGCATCACCGACTATAACGCCGGCGCGCTCGAGGGCATCGCCATCATCGGCATCGACAATGCGCGCGGCACCTGGCAGTACTCGACCGACGGCGGTGCCAGTTGGCACAGCATCGGGTCGGTCACGAATGCGAACGCTCTGCTCCTGCGCGACAGCGATCTTATACGCTTTCAACCTGATGCGAATTGGAACGGGACTGTCGACAGCGGCATGACCTTCCGTGCCTGGGATCGCACGGCCGGGTCGGCGGGCAGCTACGTTGACGTTACAACCAACGGCGGCACGACCGCCTTCAGCACCGCGACGGAAGCCGCTTCGCTGGTCGTCAACAGCGTCAACGACGCGCCCGACTTGGATTCGTCCGGCGACATGAGCCTGACCGCCATCAGCGAAGACGATTTCGATAACGCCGGCGACACCGTCGCGAGTATCATCGCGTCAGCGGGCGGCGATCGCATCACGGACCTCGACGGCGGCGCGCTCGAAGGCATCGCCCTGATCGGCATCGACAGTGCCCACGGACTCTGGCAATACTCCACCGACGGCGGCCTAACCTGGCACGACATCGGCTCCGTGGACGTGGATCATGCTTTGCTGTTGCGCAACACTGATCTCATCCGGTTTCTGCCCGATGCCGACTGGAACGGGTCCATTGGCAACGGCCTGACGTTCCGTGCCTGGGATCAAACCGACGGATCGGCCGGCGACTTCGCCGACACAACCGTCAACGGCGGCGCAACCGCCTTCAGCAACTCGATTGAGACCGCGGCCCTGGTCGTCAATGCGGTTAATGACGAACCGACGGTTGCGGTCCCGCTTGTCGATCAGGCCGGGCGGGAGGCTTCGGTCTTCAGATATCAATTTGCGTCGGATACTTTTGCCGATGTTGATGTGGGCGATACGCTGACGTACAGCGCGACGCTGGCCGACGGCAGTCCGCTGCCGGGATGGCTTGTTTTCGACGCCGACACTCGCACGTTCCTCGGCACGCCGACCGCCGCGAACGTGGGTATGCTGATTGTGAGGGTAACGGCTGACGACGGGCACGGCGGGATGGTGACGGACACGTTTGTCATCACCATATCCGCCGCGGGCAACACGCCGCCGCCCGAGCCGCCGCCGCCCGCGCCTCGAAACAACAGTGGATCGAATCCCCCGCCCGACGGGTCATCTGATACGTTGACCCCACCGTCGGATACCGCCTTGGGTGATGGCGGCACAATGGCCGGGATCGGAGACCTGGCGGAGGGCCCTGGAGCGGAAGAGGCTTCCGACGCGTCAAGCGGCCCGACGACATTCGCTACCTCGGAAAGTGGAGGTGAGACAGCTTCCGCGGCGGACGGCGCGTCTCCGGCTGTCGCCGGTGTAAGCGACGCGGCTGGCAATCGTGACCGGAGCGATGTCCACCACCGCGAGGAGGAGGAAGAGGAAGAACTGGAGATCGAGGCCGACCAACTGACCTTGCAGGTTCGCAACGCCATGTTCGACGGTGAGCTGCTGAGCGATGAGAACCAGCCAGCGGAGTTTCGTGAAGCCTGGAACACGATTCTGGCGGCCTACGCGGACAGTGGTGAAGAGTTAGCCGCCTATCTGCAATCCGCCTTCCGCACGGTGACCGAGTCAGCGTGTATTTATCAATCCGCCGAGCAGACACTCACGGCGCTCCATCATGAATTGGCGCTGGCGGGGCAGTCCGGATATCAAGTCAATGTCGAAACGCTGCTGTCCGAGGCGACCGCGGCACGCGACAACGTGAAGTTGGCCGGCTCACAGTTGGAGGCGGCGATCCTTACCGCCGCGGAGGCGGGCCGGGACGATACCTTCGATCAGGCGCTCGAGGACGTGATCAGTGCGGCGTTGCAACGACTGATGACCGCGAACGAGAGTCTGTTTGTCGAGTCGCAGGCGCTCTCCGCGGTCGTCACCGTGCTCCGCGATGCCCGCGTCAACGGCGAGAGCGAAGTGGGTCAGGATCAGATCGACGTAACGGCCGCGTGGGCACGGCTCGACGCACACACCGAGATCACCGAGATGCGCGCTAGTTGGGATCGCGTTGCCCGTGATGTATTCTCCGCGTTCGTCGCCCGCCTGGTGGCCCAGCAGGCCGGTCAAAGCGAGTCCACGGATTCCGAGTAGATCCTCATACGCATCCTGAAATGACCGTGCGCGATGCAGCTCGTAGATGTTCTCTGTGCTTGCAAGGTCTTTTTCGTACGGTTCATTGACAGCCTCCTGGACAGGTTTCACAGACCCTTGGTAGCTCGCGCTGTTGACGCGTGGGCGGTTGTGAGTGACGCGTTTGGCGCGGCTAGTTGGCCCGGGATCCAGCTCCCGTGCGTGAGTTGGTTACGCTGGTGAAGCTCGGGATCGTACGGGGCGCGCGTTTGCCACATCTTCCAGAGCGTAAATTCCCGGGCCAAAGAAGTGTAAGTCATTGAAGCGGCGATGGTTGGGCGGCGTTGAAATTTCAGGTGCGTGGTATAGGCTGGGTTTTGTTGAGGAGGGGGACCGTGTGGCACTACATGGCAATGCTCAGCAGATCAAGGATCCGTTGTTGCTCGTCGTCGGGGGTGGTCTCGAGCACGACTTCGGAATCTTGAATGGTGACCGTCTGTTGGCGAATGGCTTTGAGCCGTTCCAACATGCCTGCAAAGCTCCAACGCCGATCCCGGCCT
>JAUWNI010000085.1 GCA_030612705.1 Phycisphaerae bacterium
GCAGAATATGCCGCCGTGGCCTCCGACACCATCATCGGCCTGTACGAGCCGCTATAGAAGAATGAACCGCTTCGACGTTGGACGCTCTCTGGGAGAAACACATATCGACTTGACAGGCGACCGTTACTCATAGAAGGGGCGATAGAAGATGGCGCATCCGCCCTCATGAGCTTCTGTCGCCCCTTCGGGGCTGATTAGACATGTCGCTCGCAATCCGAGGGCTTACGCCCTCGGCTATTAACTATCGCCCTTCCAGGGCTGGTAAAGGCGCTCCCTCCAAAAGTGCTACGCACACTCGCCACTTCTTTCACGCGAATTTTCTTGCTTTTACGCCACCCCGCGGCGACAATCCTCACACAGACGAGTTGGGTACCGACGCCGCTATCGCGCCGGTCGTCGAAACATTTCTGAACACCACCGAGGAGATGAGCCATGTCGCGTTTCCGTATGTTTACACTCGTGCTGGCAACCGCGCTGATCGTGCCGGCCGTTCACGCACAGGTCAGCTTCCTGAGCGCCGCGGACGTTGCCGCCGGCGACGGAACGATCACCTTGGAAACCAGCGCAATCGTCGCCGCCGACTTCGACGGTGACAATGATGTCGATCTGGTCGTCGCCAACCGCAACACCGGCGAACTCGTGGTGTTGATCAACGACGGCTCCGGAAACTTCACACGCTCAACACCCATCAACGTCGGGACCCGCCCCGTTTCGATCATCGCCGCCGACCTGGACGGCGATGACACGCTCGACCTCGCCGTAGCGCTGCTTGGTGACGACCAGGTCGCCGTCCTGATCGGCGCGGGCGACGGCACGTTCGCGAACGCTGTGCTCTACGACGTCGTGGGCAACTCCCCCATGCACCTGACCACCGGCGACATCGACGGGGACAACGTACTCGACCTCATTACATCCAATGAACAAGACGACACCGTCAGCATCCTGCTCAACGTCGGCGACGGCACCTTCGACGACGCCATCAACGAGGACGTCGCCATTGGCGCCACCCGTTCCGAGCCCAACGGCACCGCCGTCGGCGATCTCGACGGCAACGGTTACAGCGACATCGCGGTCGCTCTGGCCATCCGCGATCAGGTCGGCATCCTCCTCCAAAACGCCGACGGGACCTTTGCGGAGATGAGTACAGTCGATGTCGGACGCGACCCCACCAGGGTCCTCGCCGCCGATCTCGACGGCGACAATAACCTCGACCTGATCGTCGCCAACACCACCGACGACACCGTCACCGTCCTGCTCGGCGACGGCACCGGCGCCTTTGCCGCGGGCGTCACGTATAACACCGGCAACAACCCCTCCGCACTTGCCCTGGCCGACCTTGACGGGGACGGGAATAACGACCTCATCACCCCCAACCGCGAAGGCGACAACGTCAGCGTCCTACTCGGCAACGGCGACGGCACCTTCGACGCCGTGACCAACTTCAACGTCGGCGGCGGACCCGTCGACGTCGTGGCGGCCGACCTCAACGGCGACGACGACCTCGACCTCGCCACCGCCAACCAGGAAGGCAGCCTCACAGACCAGGACGACGTTTCCGTGCTCCTCGCCGGAGTCCCGGACGATACCCTGGCCGACGACCTCGCGGCGGAATTGATCGATTGCGGCGCGGGCGGTTGCGGACCCGCCGGTCTTGCCCCCATGCTTCTGTCGCTGCTCGGCCTGGTCGGCATGAAACAATCTCGCCGCTGGATCGGAATCCGCTGACGATCCGTTGTGTTGTGAAAAAAGGGGATAGGCACATCGCCACACTTGGAGCCTATCCCCTGTTTCACAACGCCTTTCACCATTAACATGCGATAAAGAGGTAGCCGACAGCGTCTGAAGAACATTGCCGGCTGTTGCCCCGTTTCTGAATTCGAGAGGTAAAAGCTGTTATGAAGAGCCCACGCGTCTTTCTAACGTCCTTGTTTCTGATTGTCATGCTAATGCCGCTAACCGGTTGCGGCGTCAGTTCCGTTGCCAAGCAGGCCTATTACGAGTTCCGCGGCGCCCAATCGGAGATCATGCTGATCAGCCCTTTCGAGGATCACACGCTGAAGCCCTATCGCAACCTCCGCATCGAGCCCGCGACCAGCACCGTCGGCCCCCAAATCTGTCCGCCCAAGCTCCTGCACTACTACGACAAGTTCGCGGCTAATCTGATCGAAGATCTGCGCGAGGTCTACCCCGGCGAGGCCCCCACCTTGCGCATCAACAGCGAAATCCTCTACTTCCAGAGCAAAGGTCTGCTCAGCGGAGCCATGTGCCTGACGCGCGTCAAGATGCGCGACATCGACGATGAGCGTCTGGTCGTCGACGCCCTCGTCCTCACCGAGAGTAAATCCTTCCGCGAAGGCGGCCGAAGCGATCTGGCTGAATCCAATGTTAAAGCGCTGCGCAAGTTCCTCCGCGAACAGGATGCCCCGAAGAACAGCATGCTCGACGAACTGTAATGGGCATTTTGGCTAGTGCTTTGCCACAGTTGAATTGGCGAGTACGAGCGGGTTGGGTGCCATGGCCAAGCCGAAGGCGCGGCCATGCTGGTCCCGTATCTATATGACCGTGCGCGATCATTCCACAGCGCCGGGCCGTCCCCGGCCCGGAAACCGGCGTGGGGACACGCCGGCTCCGCTGTGCGGGCCATCACGCGGCGCGTTTTCACGCACGGGTATTTAGAAACATGCCCGCGCCTTCGGCTTGGGCATGGCACCCATCAATGGCACCCATCAATTGAGGCGTGACGTAGCGCTAGCAGTCTGTCGGACTTTGCCGTTTCGGGGTCTTCGATGCCCCTCTTTGGTGTCTGGGCCTGGGGTATCGACACATATGGGCGCGCTCCCATGGTGTTTTCGAGGCCTAAGTCCGACAGACTGCTAGCGCGATATTATCACCAGCAGCGTGATCAGCGCTATGGCCGCCCCGATCGCCGCCAGAATGACCCGCCAGCGTTGGAACGTGACTTGGCGCTCGGCGGCGTCGGCGGCACGCTCGGCCGGGCTGCGTCCTCCCGCTGGGGCGGCGGTCTTTGTCGAGAGTGAACCTCCGGCAGCCGCCTGCTTCTTGGCCGCTTTCGCGGCAGCTTTGGCCAGCTTCTTGGCGAGTTTGGGATTCTCTTCGCTCGAGCTCATCAAATCAGTTTACCCGCAAACCCCCTCGCCGGCGCGCTCAGGGCTCTGACTGGAAACGTCAGGTTCTTCCGGGAACCGCCGAGACGATTTGAACCGCCAAGACTCCAAGACGCCAAGAGTTTCAGGTTGCGCCACGCGTTCAAGTTGGTCAGTAGAGGGCCAACAGACCGCCAACGGTGAACCGGCATTCGAGAGAAACAGCCCGTTCGCTGCAATGTGGGCGGGTTTCTTCACATGATTGCTTTGCCTTTCTTGGCGACTTGGCGCCTTGGCGCCTTGGCGGTTCAAGTTCCCCGAGAATGCTGGACGAACCAAACTTCACGCACTCTCTCGAAAGCGTGCTCGAATATCACGACAGAGCGGCGATCAGGATACCTGCCGCCACCGACGCGTTCAGCGAGCCGACCGCCCCGCGAGGCGTGATCCGGCACATCTGGTCGCAGCGTTCGATCGTCAGTCGGCGTAATCCCTTACTCTCGTTGCCGATCACCAGCAGCCAGGGGCGGTCGCGTGGAACCCGTGAGATGTCATCCTCGGTGTGCTCCGACGTGCCCAGGATCCAGAGCCCCGCCTCTTTCGCAATGTCCAGCGAGCGGGCCAGATTGGTCTGGATCGAGAAGGGGACATGCTCCACCCCGCCGGCCGCGACGTCGTGGGCGACGGCGGAGAGCGGGGCCGCCCGGTCGGCGGTCATCAGCAAACCCTGCACGCCGAAGAAGGCCGCCGTCCGGATGATCGCCCCGAGGTTGTGCGGGTCCTGGATACAGTCGAGCCCCAGCCACAGGCCGTGCCCGCCCGCTCGCTTAGCCGCGTCCTCGAACAACTCGCCGAGCGGTACGCCGGGGGCCTCGCGCACCAGCGCTTCGCCGGCTCCTTCGCGGCCGACTTTCTCCGGTTCCTCCCGGCCACCGCGACGGTGGCGCTCCTTCCGTTGCTCCGGCCGCCCCCGCTTGAGCGGAATTTTGTGAACCTCCGCCAACTCGCGCACGGCGTCCCACGCTTCGGTACCCCCCTTTCTGGGCAGGCGCAGCTCAATAACGTCCCGTGGGCGCGTCTCGAGCGCGGCGAGAATACTGTGCGGATTTTTCAATCTCAGCGACATAGTCCCATGCGTCAGTCCCGCCGGTGTCGCACGATTGCGTCAATCCTCGTTACCCTCATAGTTCATACTGCCCGAGACGAAGCGACACGTTCCACTCCAACCGTTCTGTCGCCCTTCCAGGGCTAGCATCGTCGGGGACGGCGCGTTCCAGGGGCTAACGCCCCCGGCTACTGACTATCGCCCCTCCGGGGCTGCGTCGACAGACACGTATGAAGCCCGCGGTTACACTTCCCGACGCCCGCGGAGGGCCTCTTCGAGCATCGAGCGGTTGGCGTATTCGATCTGCGCGCCGGGAGCCAGACCGCGGGCCAGTCGTGTTGTCTTGATATTCATACCTTGCAGCAGGCTGATGATGTGCAACGCCGTCGTGTCGCCCTCGAGGTTCGGGTTGGTCGCCAGGACGACTTCACGGACATCGCCGCCGCGGCAACGCTCGATGAGCGCGCCGATCGTCAAATCCTCCGGCCCAAGGCCCTCCAGTGCATCAATGTGACCCATCAGCACGTGATAGACGCCGTTGACCAGGCCGGTGCTCTCCAGGCTGATGAGGTCCTTGGGTTGCTCGACGACGACGATTTGCGACTGGTCGCGGCGGTGGTCGGCACAGATCGAGCACAACTCGCCATCGGCCAGGTTGTAGCAGCGTGAGCAGGGGCGGATTTTTTCTTTGATATCGCGAACCGACTCGGCCAACGCGAGCGCTTCCGCCTTATCCGCTTTCAGCAAATGGAACGCGATGCGCTCAGCGGAGCGCGGCCCGACGCCGGGGAGTTTCTTCAACTCGTCGATCAGACGTTGGAGGGGACCCGTGAGAGGGACGTCGGTCATGGAGGTTCTCAGCTTTCAGCCATCAGCTTTCAGCTTTGCCGCGTTTCGCCGCACGATCGTTTTGCCTAATGTAGCGGCCACCCCCCGTGGCGGCCGTCTAATATCCACACCCGTTGGCACGCCCACGCCCGACACGGGGGTCGGCCGCTACGGGGGTCGGCCGCAACCAACTCATGAGGGGCACGCCCCTGCCTGAACCCCGAACCCTAAACCCCGAACCCTAAACCCTGAACCCTACTGCCCGCCGAGCATGTCCATCATGCCGCCGAGGTCCATGCCGCCGGTGGCCGCCTGCATTTCCTTCTGTACGGCTTCGCGGCTTTTGCTGACGGCGTCACGGACACCGGCGCAGATCAGGTCTTCGAGCATTTCGATATCGCCGCTCTGCACGGTCGCGGGTTCCAGCTTGAGCTCGACGAGTTCGCCCTTGCCGTCGACGGTGGCGCGGACCTGTCCGCCGCCGGCTTCACCGACGTAGCGGGCCGCCGCGAGCCGTTCCTGCATGCCCTTCATGTTTTCCTTGATCTGGCCGGCGTTCTTCAGCAGGCCGGCGAGCTGTCCCAGGTTTCCCAACATGTGTCACTCCGTGGACTGGTCCGCTTCGGGGGCGGTCGCGGGGGTTTCACGTTCCATATTGATAACGGCACCGTCGAATACTTCCAACGCCTGTTGCACCAGCGGGTCGCCGAGAATGTGATTACGTTGCTCGGCCGCGACCGGCATTCGCCCGGGGGCGCTGTGGATGCGCCCCACCGCGCCCGTCTCCGCCGATTCACGCCCCTGCTCAACACCTGCCGCTTCGGGCACGTCGGCATAGCTGGTCGGCGGCTCTTCAACACGAGGCTCCACCTTTCGGGGCGGTGCCATTGGTGGGGCCTGCTCGACCCGGGTGCTTGCGACCGGCCGCGTGCTAGCGGCTACGTGCGACGGGGGCTTTTTTTTTTGAGACGCCCCCCCACCGCCGGCCGGTAACTGGCCCAATAACTGCTCGATCGACGACCACTCCCGCATCTTTGCCATGCGCACCATCAGAGCGTCGGTCAACGCCCGTCCCGCGCCGCTGTAACGAACATTCCGGCGAAGCTCCTCGAGCATCGCGATCATCTGCACATAGTGAGACAGCTCGAACTGTCCGGCCAGCTTTTTGTATTCATCACGGCCGGCGGCGGGAACGTCCACGATCGGCGAGTCGAGCCCGCACGCCCGCACGTGCATCAGCGTCCGCACCATCTGGATCGTGTCGTTGCAAAATACTTCCAGCCCGCGGCCGGCGGCGAGTATCGCCTCAACATCGCTCAACACCATGCCCACTTCGCCCGTCGCCGCGTGCTCCAGAAGCTTGAAAACCTGTTCGTCCTGCGCCGGCGGCAAAATCTCGTCGAGCACCTTCGGCGTCAGCTTCTTCGGCGAAACCGACAGCAGTTGATCGAGAATGCTGAGCGCGTCACGCATCGAGCCGTTGGCCAGCCGAGCCACTCGACGTACGACGACTTCGTCGGCCTTGGCACCCTCGTCCCCGGCGATCTCGATCAACCGTTTGGCAATCGCATCCGGTCCGATGTTGCGAAAGTTGAAACGCTGGCAGCGGCTCTGGATCGTCGCCGGCACTTTCTGCATCTCGGTCGTCGCGAGGATGAACTTTACGTGCTCCGGCGGCTCTTCGAGCGTCTTGAGCAGGGCGTTGAACGCCCCAATCGAGAGCATGTGCACCTCGTCGATAATGTAAATCTTGTAACGAGATCGCGCCGGCCGATACGCCGTGTTGCTCCGTAGCTCGCGGATGTTGTCCACGCCCGTATTGCTGGCGGCGTCGATCTCGATCACGTCGAGGTCCTGCCCCTCGGCGATCGCCTTGCACGCGTCGCACTCGCAGCAGGGTTTGATCGTCGGCTGGTCGCTCCCGAGGCAGTTCAGCGCCTTGGCGAGAATCCGGGCCATGCTCGTCTTGCCGACGCCGCGGGTCCCGGTGAACAGGTATCCATGATGAATCCGCCCGACCTTGATCGCGTTGACCAGGGTGGTCGCGATCGGCTCCTGGCCGATGACCTCGTCGAAGGTTCGGCTGCGGTATTTACGGGCTAAAACGGTATATGCCATGGGAAGCACTCAGCTTTCAGCACTCAGCTTTCAGCTTTTAAGGTTTCAACACTCAGCCATGAGTCCCCGACGCACATTCGACGCTGATAGCTGAGTGCTGATAGCTTTCAAAAACGCCTGAGGCTCGGACCAGGTTGACGGAGCACGTGGACCACGCCGGGTGGGCTGCTGCCTTCCGACCCTGACCCGTTGTCCGACCGGCGCACTGCACCGGCCCAGCCTTCGCCTCAGACAAGCATCTATGCTAACCCGTAAGCGGCGAAGCATCCAGTTGTCAGACCGAAGAGGAAACATACGGGGTGCATGATGCCAGAGGCGGCTACCGAATCCGAACCCGAAGCGCAAGCGAGGGCCCAATTTCACCACCCGACGTCCGCCACGGGGGACGGACGCTACAGGGCCCGCGGCGCTACAGAGCCCATAGCGTTACAGGGCTCGCGGCGTTGGCCCATGCGGCGTCGGTCGCCTACGCTGCTAAACGCACAGATCAACCGTCCCCACACGTTGCGTTCCATGCCGCTTGAGCAGCGGGCGCACGTGATTCCGCACGTACTCCCGCGTCTGTTGCGGCGCCAGGCCGACGTAGCGCTTGGCCTCGAGCACTTTCGACCACTTGATTCCCGCGAACGCCGGGTCAGCTTTCAGGCGGTCGATGAGGTCGTTTGGTTTGCCGTGCTTTTTGACCTGCTCGCCGGCTTGTTGGGCGTGCCCGCGGATGCGCTCGTGCAACTCCTGCCGATCGCCGCCGCGGGCGACCGCCTCCATCAGAATGTCCTCGGTCGCGATGAACGGCAGCTCCGCTTTGATGTGAGCGGCGATCGTTGCCGGGTAAACGACCAGCCCGTCGAAGATGTTGTGCAAAAGGATCGCCAGCGCGTCGGCGGTCAGGAACGCTTCGGGGAAGACCATCCGTCTGTTACTCGAATCGTCGAGCGTGCGCTCGAACATCTGGGCCGCGTGTGTCATTAGCGGCGACGTGCTCAGGCTGATCAGGTAGCGCGCCAAGCCGGTCGCCCGTTCGCAGCGCATCGGGTTTCGCTTGTACGGCATCGCTGAGCTGCCAACCTGCTTCTTCTCAAACGGCTCGTCGATTTCCTTCAGCATCGCGAGCAGGCGGATGTCGTTGCACATCTTCTGTACGCCGGCGGCGAACGAGGCCAGCACGTTGAGGATCTCCACGTCGATTTTGCGTGAGTACGTTTGTCCACAAATCGGGTAGCAGTCGGCGAAGTCGAGCTTGTCGGCGAAGCTGTTTTCGAGCTTGCGCACCTTCGCCGCGCTGCCCAGCAGCGCTAAAAACGACGCCTGCGTACCGGTAGCTCCGCGCAGACCGCGACACTTGAGCCCTTTGCGCAACAACTCAAGGTGCTCCAAGTCGCCGACCAAATCCTGCAACCACAGGCAGGCGCGTTTGCCAACGGTGGTCAATTGCGCCGGCTGTAGGTGCGTGAAGCCGAGTGTCGGCATATCCGCGTATTTCTCGCAGAAACCCGCCAACACACGCAGCACACCCGCCAGTCGGCCGATTGCCAGATCGAGGGCACTACGCGTCAGAATCAGGTCGGCGTTGTCCACCACGTCCATGCTCGTCGCGCCGAGGTGGATGATTCCGCGAGCCGCCGGCGCCGCGTCGCCGAACGCGTGGATGTGTGCCATTACGTCGTGGCGTAACTGCTTCTCATAACGGGCGGCGGCTTTGAAATCGATATCGCTTGCGGCTCGCTTCATCGCGCGAATCTGCGTCGTCTTGATCGGCAGACCGAGTTCGCGTTGCGCTTCGGCCAACGCTATCCAGACATGCCGCCAGGTCGAATAGCGATTCAGCGGGCTCCAGATCGCGACCATCTCGGCCGACGCGTAGCGTGTCACGAGCGGGTTTTGAAATCCGTGCCGATCGGGGACGACGCTTTTTTGTTTGGGCTCGTCGGTCTTGTGATGATGTCGCCGGGTGTGTTGCTTATGAGTAGTGGTACGCATTCAATTCTCCAGCGCCTGTTGCATATCGGCGATCAGGTCCTGCTCGGACTCCAGCCCGACGTGCACGCGGATCAGCCACTCAGGCCTGTCCGGCCGTTCGCTAAACAGCGTGCCGCCGAGAATCAGGCTTTCGAACCCGCCCCAGCTCACGCCGATGCCGAAAAGTTTGAGACGGTTGAACAAGCGGTTCATCGCCTCGCGGCTTTGCTCTTTCAGGGCGAAGCTGAACAGGCTGGAATAGCCGCGAAGCTGCCTTTTCGCAGTCGCGTGTTGCGGATGGCTTTCGAGCCCGGGGTGTAGCACATAAGCGATCTTCGGGTGCTCTTCGAGCATGTGCGCCAACGCCAACGCATTCTGCTGGTGACGTTCCATCCGCAGCGGCAGCGTACGCAGGCCGCGCAGCATCAGCCAGGCCGCGTGCGGATCGAGGATTCCGCCGACCAGCTCGACCTCCCGCCAGAGACGCTCTTGCAACTCCCGATCACGTCCGGCGACGACGCCCGCCACCACGTCGCTGTGCCCGTTCAGATACTTGGTCGCACTGTGCAGCACGAGATCGACACCCATCTCCAACGGGTTCTGGAAGCAAGGCGTCGCCCAGGAGTTGTCAAAGATCGTCGTGATCCCGCGCTCGCGAGCTACCTCGGTGATCGGCTCGATCTCCGGCACTTCAAATCGCCCGCTCGTCGGGCTTTCCAGATAAATCACGCGGGTGTTCGGCCGGATGGCGGCGATAAAATCCGCCGGTTCGACGCCGTGGACAAACGTCGTCTCCACCGCGAAACGCCTGATGTGATTCAGGTACCACTGTGTCGGGCCGTAACAGTGTGCGACCGCGACGACGTGCGTGTTAGCTTCGATCCGGGAATTTATCGCGGCACTGATCGCGGCCATGCCCGAGCCGAAACAGTCCGCCCACTCCGCCTGCTCCAGCCGAGCGAGCTTGGCTTCCAGGATTTGGTTGGTTGGGTTTCCTCCGCGGCTATAGTCGTAGCGTGGACAATCGGGCTTACGCCGCTGCTCGAACGCCGCCGCGTCGGGATAGATGAACGTCGAGGTTTGGTAGATCGGCGGCGAGGCCGCCCCGAAATGCCGCTCCGGATCTTCGCCGTGGTGTGTGCAGACGGTCTCATGCCCGCTCTCGAGCGGCAAGTCCCTCCCGATCGGCTTCGGCTTGAGCAGCGGCCATAAATCCATCGCGTCGCGAATCGGCGGCCCGGCGTCATTCTCGTTCATACACACAGCCCTCTCGTAACCACAGTGTCGCCGATTCCCCGTACCTCGACAAGCCGTGCACGTCGGGCAAGGAGTGGCCGGGTATATGACACTCTTGGCGATCAAGTCAGCCGACCGGGATTGTCATCCCGACCGAGCGATCTGCTCACGAACCGATGGTGATTCCCCTTTTGGCTTCTCCTTTTTACTCAAACGCCGATGCTTACTTTCCGGCCGGTCACGGTCATCTTCAACGGCCGGTTTACTTTCAGCGGTACCATCGGCCAGATGTGCCCGAACGAGCGTGTCGACACGACCGGCACGCGCCGATCCGTCGGCAGGTGGTATTTCAGCAGTTCGAGCACGGCCGGTTGCTGATCTTCATTACCGGTATGGAACGCTCCGACCAGCACACCTGCCACGCGATCGAACCAGCCGGCGAGTTTCAGCGTTGCCAGGTACCGGTCGATGCGGTAGGGAGGTTCGTTCACGTCCTCGATTGCCAGCCAGCGCCCGTCGTGCTCGAGACGTTTGGCGAGCGGGCCGGCCAGCATCGCGACCAGCACGCTCAAGCATCCGCCGACGAGTCGGATCGAGCCGGACCGGGCGTCACCGCGGACAAGCTTGCCCTCGACGTTGCCGAATGTGAGGTGCTCTGTTCGCGACGGCGTATGATCTTCAAGAATTCGCGGCAGGATGTGCCAGAATTCCGCGAACGCCGCCCGGGCTTGTGACAGCGGCTTGATTTTCCAGCCCAGATAATTCGGGCACAGCCAGTACAAGCCCCGCCCGCCGCGATACGACGCCACCACGTTCACGAAGTTTGTCATCTCGCTGAAGCCGAGCGTCCACAGCGGCGTTCCGCGTCGTGCCAGCGGCGAGAAATCCAGGTGCGGCAGGATGCGAGAGAAATACGCTCCGCCCGCCGCCGCCACGATCGCCAGCGTGTTCGGATCATCGAGCGCGTTTTGCACGTCGCGGATCCGGGCCGCATCGTCGCGTCGCCCGCCGCGATCCTGATCCTCCACCACGTCGAAGAGTTTCGGCGAACAAGTCAGCCGCAGCGGAGCCGGCAGGTGTTCGCGAATAAAGCGGAGATACGCCGGCGTGTCCGCAAAGCGAAAACGCCGCACATCTTTCGTCGCCGGGTTTGCGTGTGCGATCAGGTGAATGCGGTTGGGTGTTGCGTTTGGTCCGGTCATTTGTTCCTCTTAGCTGAATCCCGAGTTTCGGCAGTATAATTCAACCTATGCTGCAAATCGGCCATCTGCAATTTGATTTTCCAGTCGTCCAGGCCGCGTTGTCCGGCTACAGCGACGGGCCGATGCGTTTGATCGCTCGCCGACACGGGGCGCCGTACGCGCTGCACGAAGTCGTGCTCGACAAAATCGTCGTCCAGCCCGGCAAGCTCCGCAAACAGATTCTCGACCTGGCCGACGAAGACCACCCCATCGGCGGACAATTGATGGGCGCCGAGCCGGCCCAGTTCGCCGCCGCTGCCGAAATGATGGCCGCCGCCGGCTTCGACGTCGTCGATATCAATTTCGGCTGCCCGGTCAGGAAAGTACTCGGGCGTTGCCGCGGCGGCTACCTGCTTTCCGAGCCGTCGACGGCGATCGAGATTATTAAACGAGTCCGCGACGCCGTCCCACGTGAAATACCCGTCACGCTGAAAATGCGCCGCGGCACGGACGGCTCGGCCGAAAGCGAGCGAAATTTCTTCCTCATCTTCGATGCTGCTTTCGAAGCGGGTCTCGCCGCCGTCACCGTCCACGGACGCACCGTTAAACAGCGCTACGTCGGCCCCAGCGATTGGCGGTTTATCAAGCGCGTCAAACGACACGCCGGCGACAAAACCGTACTCGGCAGCGGCGACCTCTTCACCGCCGAAGACATCAGACGCATGCTCGTCGAGACCGGCGTCGATGGTGTCACCGTCGCCCGCGGCTGCATCGGTAATCCGTGGATCTATCGTGAAGCACGCGCATTGCTGGCCGGCGACGCGCTGCCCAATCCGCCCGCCATCCCCGAGCAGGGCCGCGTCATCCGCGAGCACTTCGATCTGTCCGTCGCCACTCACGGCCGGCGTCGCGCCGCCCGCATCATGCGCAAATTCGGCATCAAGTACAGTGAGTTGCACCCCGAGTACAAGCAGGTCCGCGACGCGTTCGTCAAGTCGAAGACGGTCGCGGACTGGCTGGCGGTGCTCGAACGGTGGTACGATCCGACCCGCACGTGGCCGCCGCCACGCCGCAAGAACGGCCTCGATCACCTGATTGCTCCCGGAGCGGAGCTATGAGCTTGAGTTCGTGGAAGAAATCCGGGAAATGCAACGCTTTTCTGAGAAAGGACACTATGCGAATAGTATTGCTCGTGTTGGGTACGCTGCTGTCGTGCGTGGGTTGCACGATGCCCGAGCCCGTCCGCGTCATGTCGTTCAACATCCGCTACGGCACGGCTCCGGATGGCGAAAACGATTGGACGTCTCGTCGCCGGCTCGTCTTTGAAACGATCCAGACCGACGCCCCCGGCGTGATCGGCTTGCAGGAAGTGCTCGCGTTTCAGGGGCGCGAGCTGTGCGAAGCACTGCCCGATTACGCATTCGTCGGCGTCGGCCGCGATGACGGCGCGGGCGAAGGCGAGCTCGTCCCGATCATGTACCGTAAAAAGCTCTTCGAGCTTGTGGATTGCGGCTACATCTGGCTGAGCGAGCAGATCGACCGGCCCGGCGTGAAGGGCTGGGACGCCGCCTGCCCGCGCGTGCTCACCTGGGTGCGCCTCGGCTTCAAACGCAGCCCGCTCAACTCGATCTACGTCATCAACACGCATTTCGACCACGTCGGCGAGCAGGCTCGACTCGAATCCGCCAAAATCGTTCGACAACTGACCGACACGCTTGGCGGCAAGCCGGTGATTGTCATAGGCGACTTCAATTGCGGCCCCGGATCGCCGCCGTACGAGGTGCTGACCGCCGACCGCGGCAACTTGGCGGAACTGCGCGACGCCCACGTCCTCCGCCGCCACGACGAAACCGACGCGGGTACGTTCAATGCCTTCCTCGGCAAGCGCGCCGGCAAGCGGATCGACTGGATTTTGTTCAACCGCCGATTCGAGGTCTTGCAGTACGAGATCGACCGCCGTGAGTTCGGCGGCCGGTATCCATCGGACCATTTCCCGGTCACCGCCACGCTGCGTCTACTGCCGGCAACCGACACGGGGGCAATGTAGCGTCCGCCAAGATTATTATGCCCCCAGCGTCCGGCAGGATCCCGGGCGTGGTTGACTCAGACGGCTGAATTCGCTAGTTTGATTGCCTAACGTCTGCGAAGGCAAGACAGTGGCCCCCATCGTCTAGAGGCCTAGGATATCAGGTTCTCATCCTGGAGACCGGGGTTCGAGTCCCCGTGGGGGCGTTTCTCCCTCCCGCCCATGACGGCGGGTGACAGGGCACGGCCAATCGATGCCAAGTCGCCCGCCGTCAAAGACTTACGAAGTTCAGTGGTATGTTCGTCGGTGGGCCGCGCGGGATCCCCCGATGGATCCTTTCGGGCACAACGTGCCGACGGATGACACCTCAGGCCAGCTTTTTGTGTAAGTATTAGTGCAAGGAATTCCGGCCCGTCGGTGCCTGTGGCGCGGATCCGCTCATATTCGTCGTCGCCTTCGCCCCACACGCTCGGCAGATTTTCCACCGCGGACCTGGTGTCCAGCATGCCCCCGCGGATGTAGTGCTTTGCGGTGGTGCGGTAATCCTCGTGCCCCATGTGCTCCTGCGTCACGCCCTGAGGAGCAACCTGAGCCATCCACGTTCCCGTGGTCGTTCGCAGCGCGTGAACGTCGACCTGCTCGCCGAGCGCGTTCTTGTACGGGATTCCTGCGAACTTCAAATCTTTCCTGAGGACGCGCGCAAGATTCTCCGGGATCCTGAACAGCTTGCGGTCCGGGGTTGGCCGACCGCACCGTTCGTGCCAATTCCGGAGTCGCTTGAGGAGGTCCTCGCGGAGCGCCACCGACCGTTCCTTTCCGCTCTTGGCGATCGCCGCCGGCACCGTTAGCCAGCCGGCGTCGAGATCGACGTCGCCCCACCGAATCTGCGCGATTTCGCCCTTTCGAACGCCGCAGTAGATCTGCGTAGCCCAGATCAACGAGTGTTCTATTCCGATTTCCCGCCGGTGCTCATCGGTCAGGCGGGTGCCGTTGCTCTCCACAAAGAACTTGGCCTGTTCCAGCGGACGCCGTTCCGCTGCTACGATCAGCCTGGTGGCTTCGTCGGGCGTCAGGGCGCGCCGCTTACGGCGAACGTCCTTCGATTCGTCCGCGCGTCCCACGGTTTCGAGCGGGTCGGCCGGTATTCTTCCCTCGGCCTTCGCCCAGCGAATGAGGCTGTGCAGCGTCGCCGCGTATGTATTTCGCGTCTTGGCTCCCTTGCCCTGCTGTTTCATCGCATTGAGCTGCCGTACCACGGCGGCCGCTTGTATGTCCGCCAGCGTGGCAAAGCGGCAACGCTCGACCATCAGCTGCAGCCGGCTCATAACCTGATTGAGATGGCTGGGCGACACGGACTTGCTGATCAGGTACGCCTTGTAGTCGCGGATGTGCGTCTGGATGGGCTCCCGGGCACGGCGTTCGGAGGGGTCCGCGAACCCGGCCCGCTCGCGCTCAGCTTGCTTGACGAGTCGGTTGAGCTCTGCTCTTGCAGCATCTTTGTCAGTGAAGAGCGGAACGCGACGCATTTTCCCATCGGCGTCCCGGTATTGCCCATACCACTTTGACGTCTTTCTTCTGACGCGTTTCCCGCATCGAACGGATGTGTAGGTTGGTTTAAGCAAGCTCGCCATCGGCCACCTTCGCTTCCTTCGTTCGTATCACCGTCGGCGTACGCTGCGGTTTCTACACCTGAGAGTGTAGCGCATGTCGGCCCGCAGCGCAAGCCGCTTCTCGAGCAATCATCACGCGATCTTCGTTTCTTGCTGTCTTACCGCCTCCCATCGTTGCCGATCCGGGCAGCCCGCTTCGAGCCAGTGCGTGATCTCGGCGACTCTCCACCGCACCGCACCGCCGATCCGAACCGGCCGCGGCAGCTTGCCGGCGCTATCGAACCGGCGAATGGTGCGAACCGAGAGATCGAGCAGCTCCGCGAGACGGTTCGCATCAACTGCTATCGCACCGTTTGATTCAGCCAAGTCCTTGTTGTTCAAGCGTGTCATCGCATACCTCACTGAGTCCTTGTGTCTGTCGATCATCATCGCTCACCGAGCGTGGTAAGCACCACCGGTGGAACCGGGTCTGCCGGGGCCAATTGCGCCTTGCACGAACCCAGCTGCCCGATTACAATCGGTGGTCGACAAGGGCATCGCTTTCGTCTGGTACCCGGGAAAACCGGAAGTTTTGTCTGCAGGTTGAGATGGGTTTGGGAGATCTCTACTTCGATGGACATCGGCGGGCAAACCTAGCCAAGCGGGGCCAGGCGGGGACGCTGATCACGTACGAGCGGCACGTCTGGCGGCCAGACGTCCCCCTCGCACAGAACCTGCCCACTGGGTTCCGCGTCGCGATGGCCCGTTGCGGTGACCCCGCTGGACGGAGGCGCTGGTTCCTTGAGGAGCTGCTGACGGGGACGGCCACGCTCACCGCAGTGATCGGCCAGTCTTTCTTGGGGGGGCTCGAAATCCTGCGACAGGCACGACGACTCACCAGCGAGCAGGCTTTTTCCTATCGGTTCATGTGGTTGCTGTTTGCGCGTCGCGAAACGTTTCAGGAGTATTACGACCGCAGCTTCCGCTATTCTTGTGATCTGTTCATACGACTACCCGGCCGAGATCATCTGGCCGGCCGCAACCCACCGCGAACCATCCTCTCGGTGCTTAAGCCCGACTTGTCCATAAGCGGACTGCAGAAGATGGGGGGCGAGCTGGCACAAGCACGCGGATGGCGTGACCTACCTAGACATAAACTGATTCGGCTCGGTTTGTGGAAGCTTGCGAGTGAGGACCCACTCAAGCTTACCGCGGATCAGGTTCCTGGCGTAGTGCGGAGAGCCCTGTTCAGATCGGAAGTACCCGACAGGGATGTCGAAGCGGTGCTGGAGCACGTCCTGGTCGAGCGATTTATTGCGGCGATCGAAGAACATCAGCACTTGTCCGAAACGGGATTCCGTGAGTGGTTTTGCGATGCCGTCAGTCACGGCTTCAAGCACCTTGCGGCGCAAAAGAAGGCCCGGGGCGGTCCGCTGCCTCCGGAGCAGGCCAAGCAGGTCGTGTTGGCGCTGCTCTGGCGTTCTCACCGTTACGTTGGAGAATGCTTTCACGCGCAAATGCGCGTGATCCAGAAGTGCATACGCCCGCGGCTGACCGACGACGAGGCGACGTTGTTCGAGCGGATGTACCTGAAACAGTCAGTGTTTGCAGACCTGCCTTGGTTGCTGATTTCCCAGCGCAGCGACATCCTTGCCGAAGAGCTGTTCGAATGGCTCGACGATCCGGCGAGGACAATCGACGCCGCGATCATCCACCGTCTATTTGGCACGTACGCGGGGCTCGTCAACGAACGACAGAAGGTAGATCGAAGGTTCAAGAAGCCCCGGGCTGGGCGGAGCGCAGCCTATGCCTTCGATGAGTCGCGCGATAGTCCTAGTCGCGCGAAAAGCGCTTCCGGCGGAGCGGGAGTGGATATCGTGCTCGACGAACGAATCAGGTGTGGTCGCTGCGGTGGAACAAGCCTTGAGTTGGTGGGCCACAAAGAGACCAGCGCTGAGCGCATCACCCTGGAGCTGGCTTGCCAGAGCCGGGACTGTGACGAGATCGTCACACACACAATGAGTGTGTTACGACTCCGGAAACTGCTTGAGTCAGTACGGCACTCCACGTGACTCACCCAACTGCCTGGCCCACCACAGGTGCCCCTCCCCATCCGATTGATTGCCGCCGCGGGTGGGCGGCGGGAGTCGCTGACGGCGGTACAGATTCTCCGGTTTTCCCTGGCGCTTGACGGGCCTTCTCGGTGAGCGTTCGCGCGGGTGGTCGGGGCCCCCTGCTCGTACGCGGCATCACGGCCAGTGCCAAGGAGATCGCGTGTGAGGATCGTGAAGCATGTCGGCGCGGAAGAGCCACTCGGTGGCCGCGCGTTTACTCAGCGCCTCGGCCGACGGAAGATCGAGATCGGGCGTTGGAGAGGTGCTGTCCCAGAGGGCGGGATTCGATCGGCCCCTCTTTCACAACATCCTTGCCTAGCGACACTTAGAGCGCAATTCACTAATCACCAAAGAGTTAACGTTTCCGGGTATTTCCGGATAGTCCCGGTCCCAGCCGGTTTGTTCGCATCGATTAAAGCACAAATCAAGCACAAAGGCGACTTCGTGTCCGTGCATCAGAGAGCTCCGCCAGCCGCTGCAACTGGATTCACGTAAGGCCGTCAGGACACGACTAGCATCCTGGACATTCCTAATGGGTACGAATATAACCTCCAGTGGAGGCACACACATGTGCAGGAACTCCAGCCAACAAGCAACCCCGGTCCGTCTCGAGCGGGACCTCATTTACGCGCGATACTCGCATGACCATCAGAATCCGACAAGCATTGATGACCAAGCGGCAGTCTGCCGTGACACCGCCCAGCGGCTCCATGATTGCCAACCGTGCTGCTTGGTGGCGGACTTTGCGGAGAGCGTGAAGGACAACACGACGCCAAACTGGGATCGCATTCTGGACGGTGTGCGTGCTGGTGTTGTCAAGCGCGTCTACGTCGACGAGCTAAGTCGATTCGCGCGCTGCCTAGAAGATGTGCTGCGCGTACAGCGGATCTTCCGCTTCTACGGCGCCTCGCTGTTCACAGTTCTCGAGAACATCGACGTGACGGATGAACACGCTGACATTCACGTCATATTCGCCGGTTACAAGAACCAAGCCGCGACGCGGGACGCCCGACACCGAATCAAGCGCAGCATGGACGGTAATCTGCGCCGCAAGCTGTCGAACGGCGATATCCGGTTTGGCTACTCGTCGCTAGCGCTGACCGAGGAGGAAATTCAACAGCTTGGCCTTCCGCCGAGACCCACGGACAAGGCGCCGTACAGGAAACTTGTTATCACTCGGCAGGAAGCGGAGGTTGTACGACTGATTCACTATTGGTTCGCTGTGCTAAAGATGAGCATCCGAGCGATTGCCCGCAAGCTAAATCGGATGAAGGTGCCTCGTGGCGGGAAGGCCCGAACCGATCGATGGAAGCCGATCAACGTCCGTAAGATCCTCGAGAGTCGCCGTTACCTTGGCTACCGCTGGCGCAACGAAATCATGATGGTTCGCAATCCCGACACCGGGCGGATCGTGATCAAGAACCAAGATCCTGGCGAGCGCATCGAGGTTCATGACCCTAACCTGGTCATCATCGATGAGGCCACCCACGACGCCACGATGCGTCGATTCGATGAGATCCACAAAGTCCATCCCACGGGCAAGAAGGGTTGGAAGCGAAATGCCGGCACTCCGCAGGATTACTCCCCGAAGCAACTCTTCTCGCGGGCCCTTGTCTGCGGCGAATGCGGCGCCAAACTGAGCCAAATGTCAGGTCATCTGGGGGGATACTACGGTTGTCCGAACGCACCGCTAGGCCTGTGCACAAACAAGGTTAAGGCGAATCGGGTCCTCACCGAACAGTTGCTGTTGGAGGCCATCCGGCATGAACTTGACCAGGATGTCATCGTCGACGTGGTACTGCAACTGTTGCGGGACGAGATTCAACAAACGGCGGCGGCAACGCCGGACGACGTGGCCAGGCTCAAATCGCAACTCGCGCGCGTGGAGCGCGAAGCCGAGCGGCTGGTAGAGGCGATCGCTACGGCTGGCGACCTTAACACTCTAACTTCGGCGCTCCGCCAACGGGAAGTGGAAAAAGCGGACGTCGAGCTGCAACTCCGTGGGGCCGAACGGCGCGCGGCGATTCCGGCCACATTGCCCGACCGGGCGTGGGTTGAACGGCAGATCCGGGACAATTTCGCTGAGTTGTTGAGCGCCGAAGTTACCCGGGCGGCGTTGATCTTGCGGCAGATTACGGGCCCCATCGAAGTCCACCCGATCACAAAGCCGTGGCTTCGCAAGCCGCACCTTGTGGCACGGTTGAAGATCGACTTCGCGGCCGCCTGCGGCGCCGTTGCGGCGTCCGCAGATGGGCGAGACGATCTCGCGTCGTTATCTGGATACGGCACGGTTCTTGAGATCGAGTTGCGGAAGATGCCGTTCTATGAGCAATTTGGGAGCTGCGTCGTGCACATGCACGACGCGGAGAACAAGTCATTCCGGGAGATCGCGCGCGAGCTTCCTGGCGACGTGAACCCGGCGACAATCAAGCTGGCGTACGACTTCGGCAAGTTCGGCACACCGGACCCGGGCGATCGGGCTTGGCATAATCACTGCAAGCGCCTCGCCAGCCGCCAGCCAGCGCGGGCTAACGCGGGCTGACGCGTGTCGCCGGTCGGCTGAAGTGCGCCGGCGACCGCGTCGAAGCGGACGAGAAAGCCGGGCAACTGCTTGCGCTCGTTGCGTAGCCAGCTCGCCAGGCTTCAACCGTCAACCACGAGGAGAGAAACGATGGCTAAGAAGCCAACCCGTGCACGAGGTCCGGCTGGGGGTCGTCAAGGCCGCCACCTGGGCCAACGAGACCGACTACGGTGCTCCGCTACTGCGTGACGTTCTAGCGGCTCTACAAGGACGGCGACGACTGGAAGACGACCGACAGCTTCAGCCGCAACGAGCTGCCCCTGGTCGTCAAGGATAACGACATGGCCCCAGACATCCTGACCTGCGGCGGTGTTTCACTTTATTTATAGGGATTTTTGGACAGGTAATGCCCACGAGAACCGTCATAGTAGATGACAATTCTGTTGAGACCAAAGGCAACGGCGGAGTCACCTACAGATGGATCGAAGG
>JAUWNI010000037.1 GCA_030612705.1 Phycisphaerae bacterium
CCCCCCCCCCCCCCCCCCCCCCCCCACCCCCCCGCCCCCCCCCCCCCCCCCCCCCGCGGGGGGCCCCCCCCCGCTACAACCAGAAAGCCTGGGCGTAACGGAGCACTAATCGCTATTACGCTTCTCTCGTCGAACGCCGTAGTTGGCCGCAGGCGGCGTCGACGTCCTTGCCGCGCGACGAGCGAACATGTGCGTTGACGCCGCGCTCTCGCAGCCGCCGCTGAAACTCGTACGCAGCTTCCGACGCGGGTCGGCGATACGGCAATCCCGCCACCGGGTTGTAGCGCAGCAAATTCACGTTCGCGCGCAGCCGCTTCGCAATCCTTGCCAATTCCTCGGCGTGCCGGGCGTGCATGTTCACCTCGTCCAGCAGCACGTATTCCAGGGTAACCTCCCGCCCGGTCGTCTTGAAGTAATTCCAACAGGCATCGATCAGCTCCGCGATCGGCACGCCTTGTGCCCAGGGCACCAATTCTCGCCGCAATTCGTCATCCGGGGCGTGGAGCGATAACGCGAGATTGAGCTGCAAGTCTTCCCGAGCAAGCTTACGAATCTGCTCGGGCAAGCCGATGGTGCTGACGGTAATCTTGCGCGCCCCAATGGCAAGTCCCCACGGCGCGTTGATGATGCGCAGCGCCTTAACGAGTTGCTCATAATTCGCCAGCGGCTCGCCCATGCCCATGATGACAATGTTGGACAGTCGCCCCGCCGACTCGCCTTCGTTCGCCTCATCGGCGATCAGTCGGCGAATTCGCAGCGCCTGCTCGACGATTTCGCCCGCGGTCAGGTTTCGCCGCATACCGTCGAGACCGCTGGCACAAAACCGGCAGCCGACCGGGCAGCCGACTTGCGTCGAAAGGCACGCCGTATTACGCCGGGTGGACGGGATCCAGACGGTCTCGGTGGTTTCGCCGTCGGGAAAAGACAGCAGCAATTTGCGTGTGCCGTCGTCGGCGACCGATTCCCGCGCCACTTCCGACGAGTAGATCACCGCCCGCTGGTCGAGCCAGGCGCGCAACGGCTTCGACAGGTTCGACATCGCCTCGAACGCGGCCGCGTTCTTTTCATAAATCCACTTCAGGATCTGTTCGGCACGGAAACGTGGATGCCCCTCGTCAAGAAGCCATTGCCGCACCATCTCAAGATCGCATCCCGGCAGATGCAGCCGGTCGGCGTTGGTCGAGTCCTTGTTTTCATCTAGTGCCATATCAACCTTCGATTGATGGGTGGCCCATGGCTTTAGCCGTCCGCCGCAAAAGTCGGCACCGGCCAAAGACTGTAGCGGCCGACCCCCGTGTCGGCCGTGGAACGCCGTTTTCATCCCGCGTCGGGCACGGAGACCCGACACGTATCGGGAACTCTCTGTCGCCCCTCCGGGGCTCTCATCATCGAGCGTCACGTATTCCGGGGGCTCACGCCCCCGGCTACTGACTATCGCCCCTTACGGGGCTGCAACGTTAAACATGTACCTTCGTAGCTTCTTAGGAGCCCTTCGACTCCGCTCCCGCTAGTAACTGCTCCGCTCTACGGGTTCCAGATCGAGTCCAGGTATTCCCGGGCCTCCTTCGCCTCCAGCGTCCCGGGATAGTTCCGCACAATCTCCTCGAACAGCCGCTTGGCGTCCGTGCGCTTCCCGGTCTTCAGGTACGTCCGTGCCAGGTTGAGCTTGGCGGCGGCGTCAGGGTCGCTTCGCAGCTCTCCCTCTTGCTGTGCCGGCTTCTTCGCTTGCGGCTCGATCTTCGCACTGGCCCGCTCCGACTGCTTGCCGTCACGCGTCCGCGGCAATACGACCGGGTAATCACCCCGCGCCTCGGCAATCGCCGCCCGCAGTGCGTATTGAAACCCCGGCTCGCGCGCCGACCCGATTGACCGCACATACCCGAACGTGTCGATCAAGACCTGCCACGGCGGCTTGCCGGCCCGAAACGCCTGATGCGTGATCGGCGCATCCGCGGCGGCGTACTCGTACCGCTGCTTCCAGACGTACCCGCTTTCCTTCGCAAACTCCTTGGCCTCCGGCACGCGCGTCTCGGCGTCCGCGTTCACCCCCACGAAATCCACGTGCAGGCTGTGTTGATACTCCTCGCGCAAAGCCCGCAACGACTCGCTCGTGTCATCCTCCCGCGTCGAAAGCACGTTCCAGAAATCGATCAGCAAGACCCGATCGCCCCGCCGCGTTGTCCTAAACGCGGTCATGTCCTCCGCACGAATCTCGACTTCCGGAGCTTTCTTACCGACGCCGCGGATCCAACGTCGGCGCTGCGACAGTCGGCGGCGACGGTCACCCTTGGCACCCTTGGTAAGCTTCTTGAGCATGTCGGAGCCCAGTTTCGCATCCCCCGCCGCGCACGCCGCCAGGTAAGCCGCTTCACACCCGGCCGCATCGTCGGCAGACTCGTCCAGTAGCGACCGAGCGCGTTCGAGCGCTGCTTTCGCATCGCCTTTGGCCAACGCGATGTAGACCTCGATGCGTCCCAGCCGGGCACGATCCTCGGGCGAGAGCTTCTCGGGCGTCAGCTTCCACTCCGCCAGCCGATTCGTCGCTTGCCTGGCATCTTTTGCCGTGAGGACTTTGCCAGGGTCGGCGATCCGTTCGTGCAGCTTGTTCAATTCGCGCAGCGTCGCCGCCGACTGCGCCCAGGCGCCTGACACCGCCGGCCATATGCACCAGACAACCGCCGCTACCAACCCAACCCGTCTCCACCGGTTAGCGTACAACAACATCGAACCACTCCCTATACCACTGTGCCGTCTCCGCCGGTGAATTCTAACAGTCGGCCGCTACAGTCTATAGGCGCCGCCGACTTTTGCGGCGGACTGCTAACCGCAGACAAACCGGTGCCGGCGGCGATGGCGGTGAAGCATCCAGGGCAAGGCGTTGATCAACATCGCCAGCACCGCGGCCAGGAGGGAGGTCATGGTCGCCGTCACGATTAGACTCCACAGCGAAGCCGAACCGTGCCCGGCCCAGTAGTGCAGGTGCATCAGGTAGATGAGTTGTCCCGGCCAGGCGGCTAGGAAAGCGGCCAGACCCCGCATCCACCAGATGCCGACGTTGCCGATTTCACGTAGGTGGGTCAACAACAGTCCGGTCAGCCCGAGCGTGAAGGCATGGATGCCGAGCGCGTCAACGCTGCCGAGATCCTGAGCCAGCCCGGTGATCCAGGCGGCAATGCGGCCGTCGTAGGTCGGCGCGATCAGCCCACACAGAAGAGCCAGTATGAGAAACGCATCGAAGAACGGGAGGTCGACCACGGCCGCCACCCCCGTTTGCAGGAGGTACGCCAACAGCAGCGCGATTGCAAAGCCGCCCCAGGCCATTATGGCTCCGTCTCTTCCTCCGGAGGAACGTATCCCACGGGCACCGGCACGCGGAACTGCCGGGGTTCGCTCAGCACGAGCTGTTTGTTCCCGCGTTCATAGCCGAACTGGATTTCGACCAGCTTTCCCTCGAGTCCCAACCCGTCGTCCCAACGCAGGGGAAATCCGTAGTAATACCCCTGGATGGAGCGTTTTCTAACGCGATACCCGAGGGCCCCCGCCTGATCGAGCTCCCACATGTGGGCGAGTTTGCGTTCGCGACGACCGCGCGCGGCCGGTTGTAGCTCGTAGACCCAGACGAAGATGTTACCCGGGACAAACGCCCCCAGACGGGTTTCGCCGGAGCGAAAGTAGACGGTTACCTTGAAGCCGACGACTCGGTCGGTGCGTTGCAGCCAAGGCATCTGGGGCCAGAACTGGACGATTTGAAAAATGTCGTCCCGTGTTTCAATTTTGGTCGGGTCGATCTCGTTCTTCGCGCGGCCCTTCCCGTCGTCTCGCGTGCTAGGCCACATCGACTTGGGTGCTTCCGATTTCGGCGTCGCACATCCGGGACAGCACAAGATATACATCGTCCCAACGATGCCGAATAGACGTAGATATCCGCTTCCAGTCACGAGCAAAATCACCTGTGTTGCTTAGCCGCTCGATCGGCCCATCTCGAGGCCGACCCCGCCCAGGAAATCGGGATGTCGTAAGAGTCCGGATCGCCGATGTCCTCCTTCAATCCATCCTGGGGAGAGGACGAGGAATGGACGGGGCCGTAGACGTCGTCGTCGAATTCCTCCTCGGGCTCCTCCTCGATCTCCAACGTCTTCGGGAACGGCCCGAGCAGTTCCTCGCCCGCCATCGGCTTGAGGTCGGTCGGCGAGACCCGCAGTTCGTTCATCAGCTCGCTCGCCAGGACCTCATCGGGCAGATAGCCGGTGCGGTCACGCTCCTGCCGTGACAACTCGTTATAGTCCTCGATCGTGCGGACGACGCGCGGCGTGAGAATCACGAGCAACTCGGTGCGCGACGAGGTGGTGACCTCGTTCCTGGCCAGCCATCCAAGCAGCGGGATGTCGCCCAGGATAGGCACCTTCTGTTCGCGGACCTCGTCCCGGGTGGTGATCAGACCGCCCAGGACGATGGTCTCGTTGTCCTTCACCGTCACCGTCGTTTCCGCCTCGCGATCGAGGAAGATCGGCGAGGTGACGCCCCCGCCAATGTCGATCGTCGATCCCGTGATGTCGGACACGACTTGGTGGATCTCCATCCGCACAAACCCATCGGGATTGATGTGCGGCGTGACCGTCAACTCGATGCCGACATCCCGGCGGCTGACACTGGTTTGGACGATTCCCGTCGCGGTAAGGCTCGAACCAGCCACGAACGGAACCTCGTTGGTGATTTTGATGTGGGCCTCCTGGTTGTCCATCGCCACGATCTGCGGGCGGGAAAGCACGTTCAGGCTGCCTTCGTTCTGGAGCGTGCGGATCAGGAAGTTGAAGTCCGCGCCGGTGATCGTGAAGGTGAAGCCGCCCAGGCCGGTGCCGGCGGCGCCGATGTCGGTGCCGCCAACGAAGTCGAAGGTGGTCGTGTCGGTCGGGCCGGCCTTGGTGTATTGCAAGTCCTGAAACGCGAATTCAACGCCGAGCTCGAGCGAGTTGTCCATGGTCACCTCGACGATCAGGACCTGGATCATGACTTGCGGCGGCGGCTGGTCCAGGCTGCGGACGAGCTCGAGCACGTCGGCCTCGCGGCGCGGATCGTAGTCGAGGATGATGCGGTTGGTGTCCTCACTGGCGATCGCGAGGATTTCACGCTCCTGGCGGCGCGAGACCGAAATCTCGTCCGCCAACTCGTTGAGCCGCTGCTGCTCGGCGTCGCTGTATTCCCTGATCGCCGCTTGGATCGCGGTTGCCTCGTTGTTGGACGGTTGGTAGACGATGGTCTTGCGATCCTGGATCGGCTCGCTGTCGAGTTTGAGGATCAACTCGTCGACCAGGTCGAGATAGCCGGTGGTGCCGGCCGCGATGACCGAGTTGGTACGTGTGTCGGTGGTAAACGCTAACTGCTGCCGGCCGCCCATGATGCCTTCCCCGAGCGTCAGGACGCGTTCCTGGGCATCCTCGCCGCCGCGACCGCCGGTTCTCTCGGCTTCGAAGAGCTCTTCGAGCATCGTGGCCATCTCCTCGGCATCGGAGTTGCGCAGCTTGAAGACGCGGATCTTGGCGGCGTCGGGCGGGACGTCGATCGCCGCCACGAGCGATTCCATCAGCGGCATGCTCTCGGGCGGGGCGGTGACGACCAGCGAGTTCGTGCGCAGGTCGTCGATCACGACGATTTCCTTGCGCAAACCCCGGAGCGTTTCGAGCCCGATTTCGGGATGCTCACGCTGGAAGATCAGCATTACCTGGTTGAAATCCTCGCTCGAACTCGAGCCGCGCGAACCCCCGCCGACGCTGCCGCCGCGGCCTTCGAGAATGCTGCGCAGCAGTTCGCCGGCGTCCTCGGCGTCGGCCTGGTCGAGCTTGAAGATCTTCACGATCGCGCCGGAACCGTCGGTCGTGTTCAAATCCTCGATGAAATTCTCGATGTCACGAACGATCGCGGGCGGGCCGATCGCGATGACCGAATTGGTCGTCTCGTCGTGCGTCACGGTCACGTCCGCGTCCGCGCCGCTGGCACGCGTCTCGAACAGGCTCTGCGCGCTCTGGGCCAATTCCTGGGCGCCGCCACGCCTGACCGGGATGATCCGCGTGATGCGGCCGGGCTCGGAAGGCCGATCGAGCACGTCGATCCAGCGCTCCAGCATCAGCATGTCCTCGTGCGACGCCGCCAGCAGCAGGTTGTTCGAATAGGCGTCCGCCGCCACGTGGATCGGCGTGCCTTGCATCTCGCGATCCTGGTCACCGCGGCTTTGCTCGATCATGTCGTCCAGTAGCTGGGCGATGTTGGCGGCACTGTTAAGCTGTACGGGCCGCACCTTGAACTCCACCGTCGGATCGAAGGCCTGGTCGAGGTTGTCGATCAGATCGTTCGCCTCGGCTAAATAATCGCGCGTGCCGGTCATCATCAGCGAATTGCTGCGGGCGTCCGCGAAGACGAACAGCACGTCCTGTTGGCCGCCCTCGCTCACGTCGCGGTCGGCGTCCTTCTTCTTGTCGAACAACTCCTGCAACATGCCGGCGAGCTTGGCCGCGTCGGCGTAGTCCAGCCGCCGAAACTCGCTGTTGACCACGCTGTAGGCCTCGGCCCGGTCGAGTTGCATCGCCAAGTCCTCGACCATCATGAAGATTTCCGGACTGGCCAGCACGACCAGCGAGTTCGAGCGGTCATCGGCCTTGATGATGGCACTGTCGCGGGCCTCGTTCTTGTCGCTGCCGAGCGCGTCGAGCCGCTCCTTGAGCAGGTCTTCGAGCTGCTCCTGCAAGGCGGTGGCCTGGATGTTCTTGAGCTGTAACACGTACGGCTTGATGCTCAGATCGGCGCTGGGCCGGTCCAACTCGGTGATCAGGCCCGCCGCCAGCAGGACCGCGTCCTTGCGGCCGATCACGATGACTATGTTGCTTCGGGCGTCGTGCGTGACGACCACGTTGTACGGCAAGCCGCGGCCGGCGAGACCCGGCGGCACCGGCGGCAACACGCCCTTTTCCAGTCCCCCGCTGTCGCCCTCCGACGGCCGCTTCAGGGCCTTCTTGCCCTCGTCGAACATGTCCTGCAACAACTCGGCGATCTGCTCGGCGTTGGCATACGCGAGCGCGAACGACTTGACCTCGACCTCTTCACCGATCGGCAACGAGTCGAACAAGCCGACGATTTCGAGCAACGCTTCGCTGTTCTTCTCGCTCGAGAAGATGATCAGTGAGTTCTTGCCCTTCTCCGGTATGATCGCGATCGGCTTGTCGAGATCGAGCGGCGGCAACTCGCGGCCCTCCGCCGTCGTCAGGATCAGCTTGCGCAGCAGCGGCGTGTCGCTCTTGCCGGCGCCGGAGCGCTCCATCTGAATCAGTTCCATCAACGTTTCGGCCAAATCCTCGGCCTGGGCGTTCTTCAGGTCGATGATGGTGACCTTGGCCGTGCTGAAGTCGTCCTCCGGCGGCAACTCGATGTCGATGCCTTCGATCATTCGTTCGATTTCGGTGATGTCCGCCGGCGTGCCGACGATCTGGATCGCGTTCGAGCGCTCGACGGCCTGGATCGAGGGTTGGGCGTTGGCGGGGATGTCGCGGATCTTATTGAGCTGGTCGATCGCCTGCTCGAGCAACACGGCCGCCTCGGCCGCCCGGATGTGCTTGAGCGGCACCAGCTTGGCCCGCGTGTCCGAGAGCGTGTCGATGTCGAGCTTGTCGATCATCTCGGCGATCCGGTCCATGTTTGTTTCCGAAGCGGCCACGATCAGCGAATTGCTGCGGGCCTCGGCAACGATGCTGAACTGGTTGATCCGGTCACTGCCGCCGTCTTCGACATCGAGCAGCTTGCGGAGTGTCTCCTCGATGGCCGGGGCCATCGCCGCCGCTTTGGAGTTCTGAAGCGTGAAGATCTCGATGACGGGTTTGGGCGTCGATCTCTCCATCAGCGCCAACATCTGCACAATGAAATCAACGTCGTCCGCATCGCCGGTGACGATGATTCGCCGACTGTCGAGCGGGGTGGCGACGACCTCGCCGCGCAGTTGCCCGCTGATACTGGAGAGCATTTGTTGTTGCTTTTCTTCGCGCGGGGTGGCCGGCTGGACCGCGGCTGGTTGCTCTTGCCCCGTTTCCCGCGTCCCGGCAAGCTGCATCAAGAGAACCGTGCCCAGGCTCGGCCCAATACAGGTAGTGCCGACGAACGGCGTAGCGAAGCCCGCCGGCGCCGCGGTGTAGCGCGGCCCGTTCGGCGAGGGATCATAGTTCCAACTGCGGCGGCGCGACCCGCGACTGCGCGAGCCTCCTGACGGTGTGCTCCGGCGCCGGCTGGGTGAACTGCGATAGCCGGAGCCGCGTGAGCCCCCGGAGCCGCGCCGCTGCTGCAAATCGCTGATCAGTTGCTCGGCTTCGGTCGCGGAGAGATTGACGAGCTCGACGATCCGCGTAACCGGTTTGTCTGGTTGGATATCCCGGAGCTGATCGACGACCGTCTTGACGAGCGCGATCTGCGAGGGATCGCCGAACGCGATGATCGCGTTGCTGTGTTCGTCGGCTGACACGGTGACCAGCCGTGGCTGCCGGCCGGTCCGATCGGCGTTTTCCTGCTCGCTACCGTTGACCAGGTCCTGCACCATGGCGGCCATCGCGAACGGATCCTGTCCCCACGGGACCGGAATGATCTCGTGCTGGTTGAACAGCGTGTCCTTGTTGTCGAAACGCGCGACGAGCGTTTGGACTTCCTCGATCTGCCGCTGCGAGCCGTAAACGATAATCGTCTTCGCGTTATCGTTCCCAATGATCCGCGGGCCCTGCCGGCCGGCAGTCTGGGCGCCGCGACCTCTGCCGCGCGTGTCAGTCTGCCCGCCGGTCTGGTCGAGGAAGGGCTGGATATAGCTGATTAACTGCGTCGGCACGGCATCCTTGACTTCGATAGTCGCGAACTGGAGGTGCTCACTAAGTGCGCCTTCCATTTTCGCAATCACGTCCTGCTCGACCTTGTCAATGTCGTTGAGTCGGCCGTAGACCATGACCGAGTTCGTCGTTGGGTCGGCGATGGCCTGGACGTCGAGGATCGGACCGGTAGTTCCGGCGCCGGGCATGAAGCCGCCCCGCCGACCGCCGCGCCGTCCACCGGATCGTCCGGCGGTTGCCGCCCCGCCGCCGGCCGCGAAGCTGTTGATCGCGTCGGCGACGACCTGGGCGTCGGAGCGATCGAGCACGAAGATGCGGAACTGCTTTTCGCGATCCGCGGGCAGATCGCTGTCGATCGCCTGGATCATCTCGCTGACGAACAGAAACGTCTCTTGCGACCCGACCACTACCACGCTGTTTGTACGCGGGTCGGCCAGGGCGGTAAACGCGTCGATGTCCAGTTCCTCCCGACCCAATTGCCGTTGAAGCTGCATGAACTCCATCATCGCGCCCTTGACCGAATCGACCACGATCGAAGCTTCGGCGTGCTTAAGCGGGAAGGTTTTAATCAGTAACTGCTCGCTTTGTACGTCAAGCACGTCCTCCACGAGCTGCTCCATCTTCTCGAAGATCTCATCCGGCGCCCGTACGAGCACCTGCTTTCCGTTCTGGTCGGGAATCACGACTATGCGGCCCGTCGTCTGTGACGCCTGCCGCCGGGCGCCGCCACGCCGGCCCGGCCCCGCAGTCATGGTCGACCCACCGCTGCCGCCGAAAATCTGGATCAACTTGTCGGCGACTTTCTCCGGCCGGGCAAAGATCACCGGTATCTCGCGGATGTCGAAGCGGTTCTCACGATCGAGCTTCTCGATCTGCGCTAGAATCAGCTCACGTTTCTCAAGCGGGGCAAAGACCAGAATCGTGTTCGTCGCCGGCTCGGCTGTGATGCGAACCTCGAGATTGGCGGATCCCGGCATTACACCCCGCGCCCCCCGCCGACCGCCGCCGCGCGGACCGCCGCTGGTCGCGAACATCTCCTCGACCACCTGGGCGATGCCGACCGCGTCGCCGTATTTACAGACGTACATCTCGACTTCGGCGATGGCACCCTCGATGTCGAGCTTTGTGATCTGCTCTTTAACCGTCTCCACGTCTTTGGCCTGGGCGACGAAGATGATCGTGTTGTTGCGCGGGTCGCCGGACATGGTCACCGGCCCGAGGTCGGCCGGTGAGCTGCCGCGCGGACCACGACCGCCGCGCCCGCCGGCCCCACCGGCGGTACTGAAAAGCTCCTGCAACAAAGGCAGCACGTCGTCCACCTTCGCGTTGTCCAGCTTGACGTGCTTGATCACGGTGATGTCACCACCTTCGAGGTCCTCCATTTGGCTGATGACGTCCTCGATAATCTTCATCACGTCTTTCGGAGCCGAGACGAGCAGCGAGTTGGTGATGCTGTTCGGCACAATCTCGACCGACTCGATCTTCGCGCTGACCTCCCCACCGACCGAGACCATCTGCTGCTGGATCATCTCCATAAGCTGCTGCTGCTGGCTGCGACCCTTTGAGGGCGTCGACGGCCGACGAGTCTTGGCCTTGCTGATACCCAGGACCTCTTTGATGTTGTTGGCCGTCTCGGTCGCGTCGAGGTTCTTGAGCTGGATGACCTGAACGCCAACCTCGGCCGGCGGTATGTCGAGCTCACGCAGTAACTGAATAATGTCGGGCAGCAACCCTTCGTCGCACTTGACGATCAGATAATTGTGGCTGGCGTCGGTGGCGATGCGAATTAGCTGTCCGCCGGTCGTGCCGCCCTGCGCCTTGCCGCCCATCATCTGCTGAAGCTGCTGTACCATGCTCTGCCGCTGATCCTGCTCACCCTCCTTGCCGCCCTTCTGGCCGCGCTGCTGCGGTTGCTGCTGGCGCTGCTGGGGCATGCGGACCTGGCGGGTGTTGAACATCATGTCGAGGATGCGCGAGGCGGCGTTCACGTCGCCGTAGCGGAAACGGAAAATGCGGATCACCTCGCCGCGGCTGAGGTCTTCCTCGAACATGTCGATCGCCTCTTCGATCTCATCGACGGCGTCCCGGGGGCCGCGGATCAGGATGCGCCCGTCGGGCATTACCTGCACATGCGCCCGCTTGCGCTGCAACGGCTTTTCATCGTCGTCGGTCTCGATCGGCGGCGCTACCACATCCTGGAACAACGCCGTCAGCACGACACCCCCGAAGAGGTGCGGTGCCAGCCCACCGTTCATCGAGGTGGCCGGGACATCCTTGGTACCTCTGTCCGTACGCTCCTCGTCTTCCGGGTGCAAATCGATGATGAGCGACTCCGGAACCTCGAAGCCCCTGGGCGGTTGTTCGATATCGAAGTCGAGCTCCCGCGCCTGTAAATACTGGAGCAAACGCTCCCGGTCGCCGAGGAACTTCCGCGCCCGGATCACAATCTCCGGCTTGGCCTTCTTCTCGAATTGACGAATCAACCGCTCGACCCGTGGGTATTCGCTCGGCCGACAGATCACCTGGATGTACTCACCGAACCAGTCGGCCTCGATCCGCGGCCCGCCGCGCTCCTCCGGCGGCAGCAGATCGCTCACGTCGTAGGCGATATCCCAGGCGGCACCCTTGTAAATCTCGACGAAGTAAATCTCCTTGCCGCCGAAACCGAAACCGCCGTCGTCCTCCGGCGGGAGATCGAGCTGCTTGATGATCGCCTCGACTTGGCGCATCTTGCGCCGGTTGGTGGTCACCAGCACCTTGTTGTAGTACTCATCCTCGGTGACGTTGACGTTGTCGGCCGGGTTGCGTGAAGTCGGAAAGATGCCCCGTACGGCTTCGGCCACGTCGTACGCCAACGCGTATTCCAGATTGAAGTACTGCAATTCGGGGATCGTGTCGTAGGTGACTTCGAGATCGTCGATCAACTTCTCGACCTCGGCCACGTCCTTCGGCAGTCCGGAGAGCAGGATCGAGTTGCTGCCGACGTCCGGGACGACCTTGACCTTCATCGGCGCCGTGCCGCGGCCGCGCGTTCCGCCGGCCTGCATCGTCTGCGCAACCGTCTGGGCCAACGAGGCCGCGTCGGCGTTTTCGAGCCGGATGATGTGGATGATCTCGCCGGTGTCGATCTCCTCGTCGATCATCTTGATCATCTCGGCGGCGAGTTTCTGATACTTCTGAGGGGCGAACACGAACAAACGGTTCGTCTCCGGCTCGGCCATGACCACCGTCTTCTGCTGCACGGACCGGCCGCGGGTGGTGCCTTCCGACTCGGCGACCTTGGCCTTGAGCATCTGGTCGACGTGCCGCTGGACCTGGTCGGCCCGGGCGTTCTTGAGCACGTAGGCCTCGGTGGAGGCGGTTTCGCCCTCGCCCAACGCCTCGATCTGCGAGATCAAACCCTCGATGAACGGCAGCTTGTTGGCCGGGGCCAGGACCACGAGTGTGTTGGTGGTCGGTTCGGCAAAGGCACCGGGCTGCATCTGCCCGCGACGCGTGACGCCGCCCATGCTCCGTAGGAACATCTGCACCTGGCCGGCAACCGTCTGCGCGTTGAGCACCTTCAACTGATACGTCTTGATCTGGAGCCCGCCGAAATCCTCAACATCGATCTTCGCTAGCAATCCCTGAATCTGTTCAAGCTTCTTCGGAGGGGCCTTGACGATCAGCGTGGCGTTGTTGACCGTGACGTAAACCTGCTCGCTCTGCGCCTGGCCGCGCCGACTGCCACGATGGCCGAACACGTCGTTGATCATGTTCCGCGTTTCCCACGGGTCGGCGTACTTCAACTCGATAGTGAAAATGTCATCGTCCGCCACCTCAATGTCGAGTTCTTTCACCACCTCCCGCACGTCGGGGAGAATCGTTTCCGGCGCGAAGACGATCAGGCGGTTGGTCCGCGGATCGGCCGAGACGCTGAAATCCTGCGAGCCGCGCTTGCCAGCGGCTTGACTGCGCTTCTGCACCAGGTCGCGCACGACGTTGACGATCTGCCCGGCATCAACGTGTTTGAGGTGGAAAAACTCGGTCTTGGCTTTCTTGACCTCCATGAGCGGCTTGAACTGCTCCATCATCTGCTCGACCTGTTCAAACTGGTCGGGCAGCGCGGTGACGATGAGCGCATCGGCGGGTGGGTAACTCGTAATCGAGACACGACGCTCGCGAGCCTGCACCTGCTGGTTCATCGTGTTCTGCAACTGGCGCGCGAAGTCGTTCAAGCGCTGACCCATGCCGACCAGCTCGTAGGTGCGAACCTCGGCCCTGTTCGAGCCGATCTCGTCGAGCTTGGTGATCAGTTCCTCGATCTCCACCATCTTGTCGGCCGGCGCGTGCACGACCATGCTGCGCCCGCCCATGATCTCGAAGCTGATCTGCTTACCGCCACTACGGGCCCGCTGACCACGATGGATGAACGTCGTGTTCAACACGTTGCGGACTTCCCACGGGTTGGCGTTCTTGAGTTCGAAGATGCGCGGCGGGCTGACCGAGGCTTTCGCTTTCTCATCGAAGCTCATGGCCCATTGCTGGATTTCCTCCAGCTCCTTCTCCGCGGCCAGAACGATCAGCGAGTTGGTCATCGTCTCGACGCTGAGTTGAATTTTGCGCGCCCGAATCTTCTCCTGAAGCACCCGGTTGAGCGCCTGGTAGACCATGTTGGCGTCGGCGTGCTCCAGTTCGATCGTCGCGATCCGGCCGGGCTCATAGAGGTTCTTGAACTGGTCCATCGCCTCCTGGATCAGTTCGAACTGGTCCTCGAGCGCGGTGACGATCAGCACGTCCGCCGCCGGATACGCCGCCACCGAGATGCGCCGCTCGCGGGCCTGCGCCTGCGAGTTGACGGCGTTCTGGATCTGCCGGGCAAACTCGTTCAGCTTGGTTCCCATCCCGGGCACCTTGTACGTCCGGACTTCGGCCTTGTTGGAAAGCAGCTCGTCGAGCTTGTTGATCAGCTCCTCGACTTCCTTCATTTTCTCGGCGGGGGCCTTGGCGACGATGCTCCTGCCGCCGACCACGTCGAAGCGGATCTCCATCCCCTGCCGCCGACGCGCCGAGCCCGCTTGAAGGAACGTCGCGTGCAAAATGTTCCGCACTTCCCACGGGTTGGCGTTCTTGAGCTCGAAGATGCGCGGCGGAACGATCGCCGCGGCCGCGGCCTCGTCGAACTTCGCCGCCCATTCCTTAATCTCCGCAATGTCCTCTTCACAGGCCGAGACGATCAGCGCATTGGTGATTCCCTCGACGCTGAGTTGGAACTTGCCCGCGCGGATTTTCTGCTGCAATACGCGGTTGAGGGCCTGGTAGACGGTGTTGGCGTCGGCGTTGAGCAGCATGATCGTTTCGATCTTGTGGGGCTTGTACAAAACCTGGAACTGCTCCATCGCCGCTTCAACTTCCTCAAGCTGCTGTTCGGCCGCCGTCACGATCAGCGTGTCTGCCGCCGGCAACGCCGTGACGCTGATCCGCCGCTCGCGCGATTGCATCTGCCCGTTGACGGCGTTCTGAATCTGCCGGGCGAACTGATTCAACTGCGTGCCCAGGCCTTCCAGCTTGTATGTCCGCACGATCATCTGGTTTTGACCGATCTCGTCGAGCTTGGCGATCAATTCCTCGATCGCTTTCATCTTCTCCGGCGGGGCCGTGACCACGATGCTGCGGCCGGCGATGATCGCGGTCTTGATCTCCTTGCCCGGGGGCACGCGGCTGCCGCGCCGCCGCTGCACAAAGGTCTGCTGCAAAACGCCGTTGACTTCCCACGGATTGGCGTTCTTGAGCTCGATGATCTTCTGCTCGCTGCCGGCATCGACCGCTTTGGCATCCAGATCCTTCGCCCAGCCCTCGATCTCCTCGAAATCCTCCTTCGAGCCCCCGACGATCAGCGAGTTGGTCAACGGCTCGACGCTGATTTGCAGCGTCCGTGCCCGAATCTTCTCGTTGAAGATCGTCCGCAGAATGCCCAGCACCGTGTTCGCGTCGGCATGCTCCAGCCCAACCGTGCGTAGCTGCCGCTCGGCGGTCGACTTCTGATCGAGCTCGGTTACCAGCGCCAGGGCATCCTCGATCACAAACTTCGGCGCGTTGAGAATCACCCGGTTCAAACGCGAGTCGACCTGAATGTTGATCTGGCTGGCCACCCCCTGCCCCCGCCGACCGCGAACCCGAACGTTCAGAATGTTCCGCAATTGGCTGGCGATGTAGTTCGCGTCGGCATTCTTGATGTCGATGAACCGCTGCTCGGGGGTCAGGTCCGCCGTCTCCTTCGAAAACTCAGCGATCAGTTCATCGATTTGCGATCTCATGTCCTTTGGGGCACTGATGATGATGTTGTTGGTCAACTGATCCGCCGTCACGACCGCCTTTAGCCGGTCCGGCCGCCGCGGCATGTTGTTCAGCACCCGCTGCAAGTTCGACGCCAGGGCCCGCACGTCCAGCCCCGCCAGCTTGACCGTCCAGACTTCCACCGGCGCCTGCGGAGCTTCATCCGCCGGCTGGTCGTACTGCTCCAGCAACAACAAACCCTGCTTCACCGCGATCTGCGGCGCGTTGATGATCACCCGGTTCGTCCGCTGATCCGCCGTCACCTTGATCTGCCGAACCAGCGCCGAGCTCATCTGCTGAGACATCAAGCTCATGAGTTGGTCACGCAGCCAGCGGGCGGCGTCAGCGGCGGCCGCGTGCTTGAGATGACGAAACTCCGTCTGCCAGACGTGCTCACTAGTCAATTCCTTGTACTCGTTCAGCAGCGCCAGGGCCTCCTCGATCACGTCCTTCGAGCACGTCATCAAAATCGTCTCGGTCGAATTATCCGGCTCGAAACGCGCGACGACGCCCTGTTGACGCACGCGATCGCGAAACGCGTTCGTTAATCGACCGGCAATCGAGCGAATGTCCGCGCCGGGCATTTTCACCAACAGCGTGGTCACACCTTTGTCACTCAACTCGTCAAGCTGGCTGATCAGTGCTGCCACCTCGCGCTGTTTCTCCGCCGGCGCGTCGACAATCACCTGGTTCCCGACAATTACAGCATTGACCCGCGTCGCGGTCGGCTGGCGTCCGCGGCCTCGACCTCCACCGCCAAAGAAACTGTTGATCGCATTGATCACGTCGCGCGGGGTGGCGTTCTTGAGCGTGTACGCCTTCCGCTCCGGCGTCTGCGACGCCACCTGCGCCTCGTACTCGACGATGTACTTCTTGATTTTCTCCAGCGTGGTCGGATCGGCCTGGATAATCAGCGAATTGGTGACCGCGTCGGCCTGGATGCTGTTGCCGGCCGCGCTAACACCACGTCCTCGAGGTCCACGCCGGCCACCCGAAATCCCCATCAACGGATAAACCTGCTGCAAGACCTGCGTCGCGTCGGCGTGCTCGAGCGGCAGGATCACCAGGGGATTGCCCTCGACCTTGATATCCAGCGACGTGACCAGCGACTCGATCTCCTCCAACGCCGGCTTGACACCCTGCACCACGATCTGCCGGCCCAGTGTGTCGACAAACGTTCGCGACCGGCCCAGCACCGGATGCTGATAGTTCCCGTAAAGCTGCGTGACCGTGTTCGCGATGCTCTCCGGGTTGCCGCTCTCGATATCGAAGAACTGGATCTCCGGCTTGTCGCTGATGGCCTGCTCGTCGGCGATCTTGATGATCTTCTCGGCCTTCTCCCACTCCTCGTCCGAGCAGATGACGATCAGCGTGTTGGCCTCGTCGAGCGGAATCGTCTGCGAGGTCGCCGCCGCCCGCGCCGGGCCGCGCCGTCCGCCGCGCGGCGAGCGCCGGGCCGCCGACCCGCCGGTCTTCAGAATCGGCGCGATCATACGGGCCGCCTCGCTTGCGGTGATGTTGGTCAACTCGACGTAATGCCATTCGTCTTCGGCCCCCTCAACGTCAAAATCGCTAATGATCGACTCGACGCGGTTCATGTCCTCGCGCTCGGCGACGACGAGCAAAGCGTTGCGCTTCCCATCCGCGACGATCGTCAGCCCCGTGCGGCCGCGTCCGCTCGAACCCGACATGCCCCGCGCGATCTGCTCGATCGTCGGCTGAATCTGCTCCGCCTTGGCATGCGCAAGCTGGAACGTCCGGAAGTTGGTCGGCACGGGCTTGTCGATCTTCTCCAAAATCTCCTGCACGCGCTTTACGCCGTCCTCGTTGGCGTAAACGATCAGGTTGTTGGTCCGCTCGTCCGCCACGATGCGGACTGTCTTCTTGGCCCGCTCGTATATGTCCTCAACGATGATGTCCTCGGGTTTCGGTGCCTGCGTGCGTTGCGACGTCCGCCGCGGCGGCGTCCGGCCGCGCGTCGTGCGTGAGCGTGTCGGCGTCCGCACTGTCGCCCGCGACGGCTGCCCCTGTTCCTGCTTCAGAATCTCGTTGAGCAGCCGTGCTATCTCGGTTGCGTTGCCGTACTGAATCGGAATCACGTGCGTCTTGAACTCGCCCAGGTCCGGCTTCTGATCGATGTCCTTGACGAACTTCTCGATCTCGTCCAGCTTGGCCGGCGTGGCCTTGATGATCAGGTTCTTCGTCCGCTCGTCGGGGATGATCAGCAGCTTGCTGTCCCCGCCAACCGTCTCAAACCTCTTCGTCTCGCGGTTGTAGCGCCGCTGGGCCTGCGCGGCACCGAAGTACTGGCGCACCATCTGCTCGATCTGGCGCACGCTCGTCTCGACCTTGATGAAACGCGTATCACGCGGATCGAAGTCATCGGTCTCGATCACCTCGAGCAAACCCTGGAAACGCCGCACGTCACAAACCAACCCGGTAATCTTGATATGGTTGGTATTACCCACCACGACCGGCAAGGCGTGGTCCGGCATGCTCGGGCTGAGCATGTCGCGGATTTCCGTCGCCGGGCGATCCTTGACCCGGATCAGGACCTCGCAGAATTGGAGATCGCGCAGGTTCGCCTCCTCGAACGCCTCGATACTCTCGAACACGTATTCGAGCGGGATCAGCTTCGACAATTCGTTGAGCGGAACGAGATAGACGTAATCGACCGTCTCGACCACGAAGTAACCCTGCTCGACCAGCAGGTAGTTCAGCTCGTCGAGCATCTCTTCCCTCGTGAATTTCCGCCGGCTTTCGTACGTCAACTCGCCAAAAGGCGTCATGTCGTTCTTCATTAACGGCTTGCCGACCAGCTTGGCGTAGTGCTCGACAACATCTTCCCACGGCATGTCGACGAACGAGATGAAATACGAGCGCCCGTCGTCGGGCTCCGGCGGGGCCTCGACCGGCGCATCCTCCGCACCCGGAACCGGCGTTATGTGACGCTCGCCCGGCGTCTTCTTGGCCTTCCTCTCCGGTTCCCAGGTCGTCGTTCCATACGGCGGTGAGACGGGTTTCTGCTTCTCGCCGGGCGGCTCTTCGAGTTCCGCCGCGTTCACGGCAAGGTCAGCCGGTATTTCGTCGCTCGGCGGCACCTTGCCCGGCTCGTCGTCTTTCTCCACCTGCTCTTGTCCGCGGCTTTCGAGCACCTTGCGTCGAGCCTCCTCGCGGCGCGCGCGCATATCCGCCAACCGCTGTTCGCGCTCTTCCTTGGTAAGCCGCTTGCCGCGCGGTTCCTCCCGCTCCTTGGGCTGCGAGGTGGGTTTTTTCGGCGGCTCGCCTTTGGCCTGATGGCCGTTTTTCGCGGCCGCATCCTTCATATTCCTATACTTGGCGAGTCGATCCCGCGCCGCCTGCGTGGCCGGGTGGGTCGTCGGCGCCGGCTGCGTCGTGGCCGGTTGGTCAGACTCGGCGACCTGTGGTTGATCCTGGCCGAAGGTAATATCCGGCCCCAGCCAGGAGAACATCACGGCGATAAGCGCCGTCCATACGGCGCGCTGCGAAATCAGCGGCGTCATGCTACCACCTCATACGTGCTCGAAACCCGGAACACCCTCGGCGGGTGCTCCATATCACTGTCCCTAAAATATATTTCATCCGGCACACCCGTGCGGAATCGGTTGGCACTGCTCAACTTCCCGGCTCGACTACTATCCGAGCCGTCGCCGGCAACAGGATACCCTACTTTCTCCTGCTCCATCCTTACCGGCGGCCGCGGCGGGCCTAGCCGTATACCTCCCAACCCCGCCGCACATATAATGTTTATACACGTATTCCCCCAAAAGGTAACGTCCGATTTCCACGGAATCCAAACATATCCACAATCGGAACCCCCGCCGGCCGCAACAGTTACGGCGACACGGCCGTCCCGGCCGCAATCGTGGCGCCGGGGATCCAACCCGCGCGCTACCGCTTGAGCACCACGCGTAGTTGACGCGCGATCTTCGGATGTTCGCTAGGGTCGACTTCTTCTCGATCCTTGAACGTGCTCCCCAACGGGTAGAAATAGTTCTTCGCTAACTGATGCCGCCCGCGCTCACCCGTCACGCGCACGACGAGCCCCTCCGGCACCACCAGCACCAGCCGCCCGTCGTCGATCTCATCGTTCAGACGGTATTCGTCGGGCGGGTCGCCGGGCTGGTCGGTCTTGACGATGTATGCGATCGGCCCGTCATCGAGCCAACCCATCCCACTAACCACAAATTTGTGCGCGTCACGCCGCGGATCCAGCTTGGGCTCCGGCACAGTCTTCGGCTCCGGCTTCTCGACAACCTTCTTGGGCTTCGGCTCAATTATCGTTTTCTGCTTCGGCGGCGGCTCGTATATCTTGAAGAAATTCACCCGCGCGATCTCGTTGTATTCGACCGGATCCTCCTGCCTCAGCCGCGCCGCGGAGGCCGGCACCGGCTCGGCTTCGGGATCGGGGTCGTTCAACGCCGCCAGGTCGAACGTCGGATGATCGGCGTCCTCCACCTTCGGCAGCACGAGCGTCGAGAGCGTCATCACGATGCTCAGCTTCGGCTCCGCGGGACCGCTCTTCTTTTTCTTCGACTTGCGCGTCTGTTCGGCCCCTAGGGTGAGCTTGTCCAGACGAACGAAGTACGGTCGCTGGAAATAATCTTTCAGGAAGTTATCCAGGTCGCCCAGCCGGCCATTGACGCGTACCGAGAGCGGCAATTCAACGAAGCCCTCGCGGGCCCCCTTCTTCTCGATGCGTTCCTTGTACTTGCTGATCTTGAGCTCATCGGTCAGGTTGTTGCGTTTCAGCAGCAGGCTGACGTCTTCGCGAAACGCCTGATGTGCCGCGAACCAGTCATCACTCAGCGTCTGGCCGGTTTGCTTTCGCCAGGTCTGGACGGTCTTGTCGGCGCCGTTGAGCCGAACCTGGAGCCGGTCGCGTAACTCGGTCTCTTTCTTGATGTCGGCCGTCAGCTTCTTACCCGGCTCGTAGACCTGTGATTTGATCAACGTGTAACCGATAGAGATGCCGACCACGCCGGCAACACAACTGGCCAATAATTTTTCGCGTTGGTTCATTTACCTCACTCCACCGGTGCCGCCGGTCATTTAATTTTCCGCATGGCCCGGTAGTCCTTTTCGCGTTGCTTGATCGGTTTGCGGGCGGTCAGTTCGAGGAGTTCGATGCGCACATCGACCTTGCCCTTGAACTTCTCGGGATCGACGGTCTTGACGTCCTGCCAGCCGCCCTGCTCGGCCTTGTAAATGCGCTTGCCGTCGTCGGTTGTCAGCTCGTTAAGGTTCTTGACAAATGCGGTCGCGACCTCCCAGTCGCTGCACATCAGACCGATCGTTATGTTGGCGTTTTTAACATTAAAGCTGATGTCGGAGACGAGCATCTTCTTGCCCGGCTCGATCGTGTTCCGCGTCAGCCAAAGCAGATGGTCGAGCCAGACGCCGGCCCGCGCCTCGGTGTCCCACTCCCGGGCCTCCAGACATTTGATATCGATCTCGACTGTCTCCAGCACCAGTTCCTTAAGCTCTTTCGCCTGGCCACGCAGATCGGACAATGCATGATTGCGCTCGATCCGATCGGCGATGACCCAACTCGCCCCCGCCAGCAACAGCACCGCCGCCGCGATCCCCCCGATCCGCAATCGGCGTTTGAGCGATTGTCGCGGCGGGATGGGTTTCTTCGGGTTAAGGAAATCGAGTTCGAGTGATCCTTCCTCCCCGAGCCCCCACGCCAAACCGAGCGTGGACGCAAACGCCCGCAGCTTGGGAGCCTCCTCCTCGTCGACGCCTAGTGAAACAGTCGGGTCGAACAACGTGGCGGGCAGATTGAAACGTTCGTCGACGGCTTCGACGAGATCGCGTTCGATGCCCGTGCCGCCGGCGATCACGATCTGGTCGATGTCTTCGGCGTCCTCGGTGGCGCGATAGGCCTGGAGCGTGCGCGTGATCTCGACCAGCAGCTCGTTCACGGCCGTCGAGGCGACCGAGTTGGCCAGTTCCAATCCGGCCAGCTCGGCCTTGGAGGAAACGCGACTGTCTTCGAGGTCGATCTCCCCACCCGCAAACGGCACGTTGACGTTCGCCGCCCGGGAGAACGCGAGCACGTCGCCGCACATGACGTCGATCTCGGTCATGGTTGGGCCGACGTCGACGAACAGTACTCGCCGATCGTTCATCGCCGGCAAGTGGACCACGCTGACCATATTGGCATATGGTCGCAGGCCGATGCGGGCGGGCGTGAGCCCGGCGGCCTCGCAGGTCTCGCGCAGGCGGTCGAGCGCCTCGATCCGCACCGCCGCCAACAGCACCTGCGTCGCGAGCCCTTCTTCGTTCTTCTCGGTGACGACGTAATCGATCTGGGCTTCCTCGAGCGGGAAGGGCAATTCACGCAACGCCTGAAAACGTACCGCCGCCGCCAATTCGGTCAGCGGCGTGGGCGGCACGGTCAGGCGGTTGATGACGGCCTTGTCGCGCGGAACGTCGACGATGACGCGGTTGTGTTTGATGCGGTGACGCTGCAACTGCTGGGCGATCAGCCCACCCATGGCCCGCGGGTCCTCCGGATCGACATTGGCGGGAACGCGGTGCGCATGCGCGTCGTCGAGCTGCATCTCACCGGTCCCGACCCGCGCCACCACGATCCGCAGCGAGCGCTTGTCCCAGTCGAGACACAGAACCTTCTTGGCCACCTTGATCACGACAATATCCTTCTTCCTATTCCCGCGGCATTATTCCCGTGGCACCATTCCCGTGGCACCGGCGTCCCGCCGGTAAACTCGGCCGGCGAGGCGCCGGCCGCTACATTTTGATGCCGGCCGCCACCTTTCCGATACTCACTCACTCTCCACTATCACAGTCTCGCTATCCAGCGGCCAGGCCAACCCCAGCCGCGTCAGGTCGCGATGATACCTGATTTGCACCAGCGGTCCGACCATTTCGATGATCCATTCCAGCCGCTTCATGATTTTCAGATGATCGGCATATCCGACCACTTCCACATGGAACTGATACGCCTTCGTCGTGATGTAAGGTGCGATCCGCCTGAACGTGCCGGCGTCAATCGTCTCGGTAATCACGAGCCAGGCCGGCGTTTGCTGCAACTCCGGATCGGCCTCCCCCCGCCCGGCAACGATCGCCGCCGCCGCTTCCGCCGTCATCCCCGGAACGGTCATCAGCACGCGCAGCGGGGCCGCGTTGACATTAATCAACCCGTAGGTCGGCTGGCCGGCCCGATCAGGCGACAGCGTGCTGAAACGGTCCAAAATGTACGGCAACTCTTCGAGCGTAACCGGGCTGGCGGCCAACTCCGCCGGCATAGTACTGCCCGCCGCGTTCGGATCGTTCGGATCGGCTTCGGACTCGTCTTCGCCGCCGGCGTACAGGTCGGCGGGGCTGCCCATCTGCGCTATCAACTCCTGGTTCCCGGCGATGCCCGCGATGAACGCCTGCGTAGCCTCTGACAGCGGGATGCCCTCCCCTTCTTCTTCCCCGTCCTCACTCTCCTGACCGTCGTACGCCAACATCTGGGCCTGGATGGTGGCCCCGTCGCTGTACAGGCTGATCCGCTGCTTGTTGTCGATCGACGCGTCCGGCTCACGCGACCAGATCGTCAAGAACGGCGCGATGCCGTAATCGAGGATCCCGTCGGCGTTGTCGTAATATGGAAACGAGTCCTCGCCGTCGTCTTCGTTCTCATCCAGGATGCCGTTGCGGTTGACATCCTCCCCGTACAGCACGGCGGCGGTGATACCTTTGACGAGCAGCAATTCCTCGACAGTATCGAACTTCCCGTTCTTGGCGTTGTAGGCCGGTTCGAGTTCGTTGTAGTACTCGTTCTCCGCCCCGCCCTCACGTACCTCGCTGTCCTCGTCGCGCCAATCGAGAATGGTGGCAATCAGCTCCGGTGCGTTCTCGAGCTGCAAATCGAGCAGTATCGGCGTCAGCAGTTGTTCGAGCTGCGCATCACTAGCCGCGTTGAGGTGCAGCTTGGCCGACTCGGGCGTCAAGCCGAACCGCATCGTGTCTTCCGGACCGTCATAGCGCGGCGCGACCACACTGAACCGCCACGCCGGAGTCGGGATCACGCCCGGCTGCAACAGTTCCTCGCGTGAGCCCATTTCCTTAACCGGGTCGGAATCGCGCTCATAATCCTCGGCCCACACCAGTGCATGACGAAAACGATCCGGCACGTCGAACCATGCCGCCACGTTGTCACGCTCCTCGCGCAGCAGCGCCGTGATCTCCTCCAACCCCGATTCCGCCGCCAGCCGAGCCTGTTGACCGTCGGTGAACGCCATGATCCCCTCGGCCTCGGCCCGCACGAAGAAGACGAACCCCGCCATGGTCAACGCCAGCAAACTGATCATGATCAGCACGACCGGCAGGATGACGGCTCGCTCGCGGCGTGGCGGTCTCACGGCAACCCCTCCACGCCAAGCAGCTCGCTGAGCTCTTTACCGACCTTCTGTATGCGGCTGGAGAAGAATTTGTCGGCGGCGGGCAGGCGGACGATGATGCTGTAGCGGTCCGCGTGCTCCCGGTCATCGCCGTAGGGATAGTCGAACAGCGGGTATTCCTCGATGTCACGGTTTTCGAGCTCGTCGCTCGTGCACGGTTTGAACCCGACGGTGACCTGGATCAACTGCGGGAGCGAGTTGCCCTCGGTGACGTCCCACTTGATGTCCCACTCGACGCCGTCGAAGTAGCGAAATTCGAGGTAGCCGAGCTCGGGCGACCAGAGATCGTTGCGGATGTCGAGCGGGTCGTCGAACTCGACCAGGAACTGGTTCAGCGTTTTTTTCTCGGTGCGCATGATCCCGCCGATGATCGGCTCACCCTCGTCGTCGGTCTCCTCAGGGTCGATCCAGAGCCAGTAGCTGACCTGCGTCAGGTCGTGCTGGGCCGGGGGCGGCTCGTCGTCCGGACGGATGAATTCGTACTGATGCTTGGCGGGCAGCCGGGCGGTCAGAAATGTGATATTTCGGCGATTGCCGATCAGCAGCGGGACGTTACCCGACGCCGTCGTGACCTCTCCGGTCATCTCCGCAATCAGGTCCTCTTCGCCCTCCAGCACCACTTCGTCACCGGGGCGAACGATATCCTCCTCGCCCTCGAGGTATTCCTCCTCGACCAGCGGCTGTTCGATCGGAAAACCGATCTCCGTCACGCCCATGCAGCCACGCAGCTCGGCCTCGATTCGGCTGAGCACCTGCCGGGCGATTTGCATGCGGTCGGCGGATTCGGCCACGGTGTCGCGAACCTCGACCACCTGCCAGAAAAACGTGACCATGCTCCCCAGCAGCATCGTGATCAGCGCGATGGCGACGATGACCTCGAGCATCGTCAGCGCGCGTCGGCGGTGGTTCGCGAGGCGGCGCATCAGCGATCTTCCCATTTGCGGTTGCGCTCTTCACGCTCGCGGTTAAGGTCCCCAATGTCACGTCCGCCGCGTCCGCCGCCACCCCCATCATCGCCGGAACCGCGATCGCGCGAGCCGCCGCCGAAGCCACCCTGACCAATGCTGCTCAGGAGTTGGTTCAAATCTTCTTCGCTGAGTTGCCCGCCGAGTTGTGATTGAATCAATTGCAGGATGGCGTCGTTACCACCGCCGCCTAAGCTGCCGAGATCCGCGCCTGAGATCAGGCCGGAAAGATCGCCGGGCGAAAAGCCGCCGCCGAGCAGGTCGTTAAGCATGTCCGGCGTTACGCCTTGCGGGAGCTTGTCCATCCCGAACTGTTGCAACAGTGGCAAGATGACCGGCAACAACTCCAACAGCGTTTCCGGATCGAGCGAGACCAGGGCCAGCGGGTCGAGCGCGGCGGGGTCGAGGTCGGGCATGACCTCCCGCAGCGTCTCCAAGTGTTCTTCCGGAATGCCGAAGTCCTCGGCCAGGTCGATTCGCCCGGGGTTGGCCTTGAGCATGTGCAGCGTTCGCACGACCTGGGCGTCCTCGATGTCCTCGCGACTGTCGTAACCGCGCTGGTGCAGAATCTCGATCGTGACGCGCCCCAGATTCTCGTCGTCCGGCAACTCCTCCACCGTCGCGCGCCAGAACCAGCCGACGTACTGCTCGTCGAAATCCCCGTCGATCTCGCGATCCTCGAAAAACCGCTGGAGCGTATTCGGATCGAGCTCGAGCACGGCGAGCATGCGGTCCGCAAGCTGCGTGGCCCGCGTCTGCTCCTCGGCATACATCGTCATCTTGATCCCGCCGACAAGCTGCGCCCCGAGCAGCCCCATCGCCGACACCATAACGGCCAGTGCGACGACAACCTCCAGCAGCAGCACGGCACGAGCGTGAAATCGGCACGTCCGGGTGGCCCATGGCTTTAGCTCACCTGTCATCTCGAGCCCTTCGACTCCGCTCGGGACAGGCTCCGCGAGGGATCTTGTTCCCACTCGAAAGAACGTGGGCTGGGTGGCCCATGGCTTTAGCCGTGGGGGACACGAATCAGCACCCGAGTTGAATCGGCGCGTCTCGCGAGTCATGGCCGCTCCTCCAGCTCCGGCTGCTCTTCCTCGAACTCCTCGTCCTCATCCTCTTCGAGCGGCTCGGGGCGCTCGGCCCCGTCCGTCAGCCGCTCGACCGGCTCGATCCGCACGCGTCCCAGCCGACCGTCGAGCGTCATCTCGACCCCCCGTCCGTCGTCGTCGCGCAGGATCCAGCGGAGCGAATCGCTGATGCCGTCCGGCTCGAAATCGAGCTCGAACTCGCGTTCCAGATCGGTCACCGCGATCGGCTCGTTATCGAACTCGTCAAACTCGAGCAGCTCGTCCTCCACATCGATCGGCGGCGGACCTTCCGGAAGCGCAAGCAGCGCCTCGACCCAAACGTGCTCCAGCAGGAACGGCACGTTCGCCCACGGTCGGCGGAACTTGAAATACTCGTGCGGCGCCAGAATAGGATCGTGCTGCCGCGTAACCTTGATCGTCCCGTCAAGACGAAAGGTCAAGCGATACCGGCGTGACTCGTTCATCGCCTCCGCCCGGCACATTTGCACGAGCGTTTTCATTCGGCGAGCGGACTCGTCGAGCTCCTCCGACCGCCGGGCCCGCCAGAAGTCCGGCCACGCGATCGCCGCCACCAGGCCGAGCAGCGCGACGACCATCAGGACTTCGAGGAGCGTAAAGGCGTTACGGGTCACACTCTGCACGGGACAATCCTTACGCGGGGCCGTCCCCGGCCACGTCATGCGCCGCGAGCGCGACCCCGACCTGTGACACCGAACCGGGCTAGTGCTCCGTCACACGTCAATTGATGGGTGCCATGCCCAAGCCGAAGGCGCGGGCATGTTTCTCGATACGAGACCAGCATGGCCGCGCTCCGCTTGGCCATGGCACCCAACCCGCTCGTACCCGTCAATTCAACTGTGGCGGAGCACTAGGTCTTTTCCCAGTTTGTGATGTCGTCGTCGTCGCCTTCCTGCCCATTGGGGCCGGGGCTCGACAGATCGTAACTCTTCTCGTTGTATTGCCCGGGCGATTCGTAGATAAAATCGTTGTCCCAGGCGTCCTGCATCTTCGTCCCTTCTTTCAAATACGGACCACGCCATTTCTCGACCAGCTCTTCGTCGTCAGGTTCCTCTATCAACGCGGCGAGACCCTCATCCGTCGTCGGGTATTGGCCCATGTGCATCTTGTAGAGATCCAACATGCCGTTGAACCCCGAGTTGACCGTGGCCTTGGTGGTGTCGATCTTGGCACCTTCCAGCGTCTCGAACAGGTTCGGCACGACCAGCGCCGCTAGAATTCCGATGATCACCACCACCATCAGAACTTCCAGCAGCGTGAAGGCGCGACGAAGAAGGGCGGGTTTACTCGACTTGCTTTTCATGTTCGACTCCCAATGTATCTCTATGCGGACATCCGTCCTGTACCAACTCCTAACCACGCAGACCGGTCGTCGCCATCTGGAGAATCGGTACCAGCAACGCGATCGCGACAAACAACAACATCGCCCCCATTAACAACAGCATCAACGGCTCGAGCAAGCGCACAAACAGGTCAAGCTGGCGCGCCGTCCGCGCCTCCTGCGTATTCGCAATCTCGACCAGCACCCGATCGAGCGTGTTACTCTCCTCGGCCACCGAAATCATATCCAACATCATCGGCGGAAAAACCCCGCACTTGATCAGCGGCTTCGTCAGCGACTCGCCCGCGCCCACGCTGTCGGCCGCCTGATCGATACTCTCGGCCAGAATCCGGTTCCCGGTCGAATCCTTCGCGATCCGCAGCGCGTGCAGAATCTGAATCCCGTTGGCCAGCAGCGTCCCAAAGATTCGGCAGAAGCGGCACAACGCCACCATCGTGTAAATCGGCCCGATCCCCCAAATCCGCAACTGCATCCGGGCCCACAGCATCCGCCCGGTCGCGGTCTGGAAGAAGCCAATAACCACAATGATAACGATCAGCAGCCCGCCCCCCAACTCGAGGTAACGCTGCGCCACGATGTCGCTTAACCCGAATACGATCCGTGTCGGCAACGGCAGGTCCTGCTGTTCCAGCAACATGCGGATACGCGGCACGACGAAACTCATCACGAAGATGATCGCGCACAGCCCGACCGACAGCAGAATGCACGGATAGATCATCGACCCGAGAAACTTGTTCCGCAGATCGTCCTGCCGCCTGATGAAATCCGAAACGCGCGTCAGCACCTCTTCCAAAAAACCGCCCTTCTCGCCGGCGCGGATCATCGAAACGTGCAGCGGCAGGAACGCGTGCGGGTGTCGGTCCATCGCGTCGGCCAGCGTGGTACCGCCAGCGACGTCGTCGTGTACTTCCTTCAACACGCGGGTCAACGCCGGGACCGAAGCCTGCTGGCTCAACACTTGCAAAGCACGCAATACCGGCACGCCGGCCCCCAACAGGTCACCCAATTGTTCGTAAAGGATGCCGACCTTCGACGGGCTCACCCGCCGCGCGCCGCCGGTCAGAAACGACCTCCCGCCAGCCTTGATCTCCGTGACCTCGATCGGCAACAGCTTGCTTTCGTCGAGAACGCGGGCGGCGGCGGCGGTGGTGTCGGCCACCAGCGTGCCGGCCACCTGCTCGCCGGTCGTGTTTCGCGCTTTGTATGAGAACGTCGGCATTGTTTTCCGTCAGACCGGTCCCGCCCCAAGCGGGACCTGTACCACAAACGATCGATTTCTTTGCGGTTCGCGCGAAAATTTTTCGCAGCGTGGGTGGCCCGTCGCTTCAGCGGCGGGGGACACGAATGGACGGTCGATTCGTGTCTCCCACGGCTAAAGCCATGGGCCACCCGACCGGTCCCGCTCCAAACGGGACCCGTGAATCTAAACTCCCTGTCAGTATATACATGCCGCGACCCGCGCGGATGCATTCAAACCGGTCATCTCGGCGGGCTCAGACTTCCGCCAGATGTTAAATCCAGCTCAACTCGCGTCCTTCCGCCGCCATATCCGCCGCCACATCCGCGGCTAACAGTCCGCCGCAAAAATCATGTAGCGGCCGACCCCCGTGTCGGCCGATCCCTTGAGCGGCTGTTTTCCCGTATTCCACGGCCGACACGGGGGTCGGCCGCTACAGCCTATGGGCGCCGCCGACTTTTGCGGCGGACTACTAAGTTTGCCTCACACTTGAGATTCCACGCGAGTCGGGTAAATTATGCCATGCAAGCGGCACTCTGGAAAGTAACCTTATCGGCCGCTATACGGCCAGGTGCCAGATTACAGTTTGCCGCGGATAGGGAACCTCGAATTGATGAACGAAACCATCGAAGAATCACAAGACGCCGCAAACGCGGATTTTGAAGCCCTTGGCATCAAACCCGATCTTATCGCCGCCCTCGAGCGACTCAGGCTCGACGCCCCGACCGAGATCCAGCGGCAGATGATCCCCGCCGTCCTGGACGGCAAGGATTGTCTCGCCCGCGCCCACAGCGGAGCCGGCAAGACCAACACCTACCTCCTGCCGATCCTGCAAACGGTCACGCCCGGCGAGGGTCTCCAGGCCATGGTCATCCTGCCCACCCGCTCGATCGCATTGCAGTTTCAACGAAACCTGCAACGCTTCGCGCCGGAGAAGCCGCTACAGACGGCGGTCGCACTCGGCGGCCGATCGAGCCACGATCAACCCGACCCGCTCTCGCAGTCACCCGAGGTGCTGATCGCGACCCCGCGCGGCGCCGGCTCCCTCACTCGCCGGAGCGACCACGACTGGTCCGCGCTCCGCATCCTGGTAATCGACGAGGCCGACGCGATCCTCGACGAGCGCGGCTCGGATCAACTGGAACAGGTCCACGACGCACTAAAGCACGAGTACCAGACCATCCTACTCACGGGCAGCCTCGACGAGCCGGTCCGCGCCCTGGCCGACAAAATGCTGCGCGACCCCGTCGAAATCGACATGCCCCCCGGCAAACCAAGATCAACGTCGGCGTCACAGAGCTACTTCGCCGTCGAACCCGACGAAAAATTCGACGCGCTCGTCTCGTTTTGCAAACAGGAATCGCCCAAGCTCGCGCTCGTCCTCACCAACACCGACGAGCAGGCCCGCATGTTGACGCAACGCCTCGAACGCGTGCGCGTCACTTGCCGCTGGATCGACGAACGCAGTGACCCCAAGCGACGCGAGCAGCGCGGCCGTCGCCAGCCCCGCGACCGCAGCGAGGTCATCGTCGTCAACGACCCCGCCCCGCGCCGCCTGAGCACTATCCCCGCTTCGCACCTGCTGCACTACGAGATGCCGGACGCCATCGACACGTACATGCACCGGCTCGAACAAGCCTCGCGCCTACGTAAACAAGGTGAGATCATCGCGTTCGTCGAACCAAGCCAGGAAACCATGCTCGCGGAAATCGAACAGCGAATCGGGAAAACCATGAAGAAACGCGAGCCGCTCAAACGCCCCCCACGCCGCCAACGCGACCAGAAATCCGAGCCCGGCAGATCGCAACCCACACGAGAAACGACTCCTTCCCAACCGGAAGCGGACGTTCGCGGCCGACTCAATAAAATCCTCCGCCCCAACGAGGAGCTCGAGGCGCGCGGCGTGAAACCGCCCGCGCGCACTTTAGGCAGCCGATTCCGCACGAACAGGCGGGGTAAACCTCTGCGGCGTCCGGGAGTGAAATAACCGGGGGAAAACTCGGTTTTCAAGGTTCGGGGGTGTTATCGAAGTCTGGCTCTACATCGCTGGGGGGTGGGGTTTGGCCCGGAGCGCGTGGGCGACCGATCACGACGTGAAAGCGGCGCCGGCCCAGCAGTTCCCCCCCGCTGAGCAACTCAAAGGCGTACTGCCCCGCCTTCTCGACCGGCACCCCCTGCATCACGAAGACGAGATCGACCATCGCCAACGGATTCGGCGCGTCAACGTGACCGTTCGTCTGCATCAACACGCGGTTGTCTTCGTCGCGCATCAGCCGTAGCCGCAGCGGCGTGCGGCCCGAGATCTCGGTCAGCGTCGCCATCACCGCCAGGCGGTGGAGCCGCGTCGGCACCGACGGCACCAATACGGTGTTAAACAGACCGATGGCGCTCTTCTTGTTGCTGAGCTTATCATCGATCACCTGGTCGCAAACCAGCAAAGACACCATTGTCGGCACGGCGATGGACGGATGTTCGCTCATGGGGCACCCTCTTAAGATACGGCCATCATAACCGCCCTCACCGCCAACCGATACCGCGCAATCCGCTTCCAGCCGGTAAACGCCGCGGCGTGCATGACCGTCTGGGCGAGTCGTAAGCCGGTTTGGAAGAACGGTGAACCAGCGATTAGAGAAGCGTCGCATAGCCCCGGAGGGGCGGTAGTCAATAGCCGGGGGCGTCAGCCCCCGGAACGTCAGCACACGAAGAACCCAGCCCCGGAGGGGCGGTAGAAGAGTTCAGTTGTTACGGATTTCTGTCGCCCCTCCGGGGCTTTCCTCTCACGCCAACGCTTCCGGGGGCTGACGCCCCCGGCTATTGACTTTCGCCCTTTCAGGGCTGCGATCCGCGTGTTCTGAGACGGGATTCGGCTGGATAGGGCTATCGTTTCCCGAGGAGTTGGCGCCAGCTAACTCGGAAACCTAACCCCGCCTCGTCATCCAATGCACCTGTACTTCGCCGGTGAACTTCAACCCCCCGATTGTGTCATACACCCAACAACTGTGGAGAATGCGACCGGAATCCTTCGCGCAACTCGTCTACGCTGTACCATGTGCGACATGTGGCCCATGAAAACGAACCGTGTAGCGGCCCGCGCCTCGCGGGCCGCCGGTCGGCGAGGCGCCGCTCACTACAAGCCCGGCCGGCCG
>JAUWNI010000106.1 GCA_030612705.1 Phycisphaerae bacterium
AAGCCCGGGGTCAAGGAGCGCCCGCACGGTGAACCCGCTGTCCAGGAGGTGCCTTATAAGATTGCTCCCGACAAGGCCGCTTGCTCCGGTGATAAGGACCTTCAAACCGCAACAACCCCTTGCCCGGCAAGGGGAGGGCCGGCGGCCACTGCCCGGGTCATATTACCGCCTGTCGCCAGCATCGCTTCTTGCCGCATTCACCGCAGAAGGCGGCGCCCGGTTCCTCTATCGGCGCGGAGCAGGAGGGGCAGACGCCCGGCTTGTCGCCGGTTGCCCCGGGCTTCCCTTCCCCGGAAGGTTTTGCTCCACTGTCCGCGGCTCCCGGCGCCGCGGGTGCCGCCGCCCCGGGCGGCGGGGGATTCCGCGACACCCCTCCGCCCGACGGGGGCGGCGGACGCTACACCATTTCTGAGACCGCTTTAGCCGTGGGTGGCGCCAATCGAAGTCGTATTCGTGTCCCCCACCTCTAAAGAGATGGGCCACCCTTTGCGTTATCCATCATTCCACGCATCACAGCGCGCTAATCACTCTGTTCCTCCGAATGCAGCACGCTGTATTCGATGCGGAAACCCCCGGTCACCGTCGCGTCTTCCTCGAAGGTGAAGATGAGCTGATCACCGCAGCCGAAGTCCACGCCCAGGCGCGCCTCGCGACCCTCGGCATAACCGATCGTCGGCAGCGCCGCCGACGCCGAGTCGATCGGGGCGGACGAAAAGTTAACGTTTTCGCTGAAAGCATCGTCGTCAAAACCGGCCGCCTGGTCGCCCTCGGTCTCGACCACCCGCTCGACCAGCGCCTCGGTTCCGATGGCGATGTTACGAACGCAGTCCATCGAGATCGGCGACGTACTGATCATCGCCTCGACTCGCTGCTGCTCGAGTTCCGCCGCGCTCGGCGGATTGCGGACCAGCGCGTCGTAGCCCCCCAGCGTAAATGACGCGCGATAAGGCGTGTTGTTGATAATGACGATTGAGACGGAGCCCGACCGCTCTTCCATCTGGTTCGCCACAAAGTCGCCCGGACATCCGACCGTCAAGGTGGAAAAAACCATGACAAGACCCGCGACGAATCCGATCTTCTTATTGAGACTTCTCATTGTTGCCATTCCTTTATCGACGATTGCAGCATCTTTTGTACCCGCTGCACGGCTTCAATTCAATTCTTCGTGTCTTCGGCTCTGTTCATCGGTGACGCCGACTCAATGTCGTTCCAGCACTCGCCGAGCTTCTGGAGCAAGTCCCGGCGCGACGCCTCGAGTAGTCCCTGTACCGGCTTGCTGAACATTTGATAATACCCCTGAATCAGCCGACGCGCCTCGTCCTCACGCCCGAGTTCGAGCAGCGTTTCGGTTAACGGCTGGAAAACCAGCAAGCCGGTCAATGCACCTTGCCTTACCGCGGTCTCCCAACACAGGACCGCTTTTTCCGGCTCGGGCGGGTCCAGTGCCTGCCAGACAAAGCCCCGCGCGGCCATCGCCCACGCCGTCTTCGGCCGCCATTCCCCGTCCCGTCGTAACAGTTTGCCCAACTGCTCCAGCCCGCGGCTGCCCTCGCGCAGAAACAACCCGTCACGCATGCTCAGCAAGACCGGCACCCACTCCGGCGCTTGCTCCAGCATCGCCCATAGGTTCTTCACGCGCGGCGCCCGCCGCAGCAAAATGGCGTCGGTGTCGTACTCGTCGAGAATATACATCCGGTATCGCGCGGGCGTGTCGGGGCTGACCAGCAGGTGAGCGTACTTCATGTAATGCACTTCGTCGTAGACTTGTTGCGCCCGGCCGTCCATGAAAACCTTCGCGTTCGGTGCGTGAAACATCACCGGCCCCGCCTGCGTCCACTCCACCACCACGTTGACGTCCAGCTCGTTCTTCTTGAGAAACATAATCGCGTTGTGCGGCGTCATGTCATAGCGCGTAACACGTTCCAGCAGATTGAACCGCGGCTGATGCTCGAATCGCTTGACGACCTCGTTGTGAAACCTGGTCCAGGTGCCCTTGGCCACGAAGATCGCGAAGATCAATGCACCGGCCATCACGCCGAATTGCAAATAGCGCCGCCATGACGAGGGCAAGGGTCGCGCCAGCAGCACGATCCAGGTCAGGAACACCGGCGCCCCGAAGATGAAGTAGATCGGAGCGAACCGCCGCGCCCAGAACGTCATCGACAAGCCGATGATTATGAGAGCGACGTCGAACAGGCTGACGTGCAGATCGGAACTCGTCGAATCAGGTCTGTCCGCCCTCCGAATCGTTGGAGGGCCTTTCTTTTGGCGCGGCCTGGGCGGCGACTCCCGGCTCTTTGCGTGTCCCGAAACACGCGTGAATCCCCACAGGAGTACACCAACCACGAGTAAACCGAAGGTGGCCGGCAGAATCTTCCAGAAACGCGCCATGGGCGGGAAGTTCTTGTTCGAAAGATCCGGCTTGAGTGTGAGTTCACGGGTCCTTTGATCGCGCTCGAACGGCGGATTCCACTCCGATACCAGCCGAAATACCGAGCTGCTCGCAATCTTTTCGCCGTGTGTGAAATTATGAATTCCAAACGGCCCGAGCGCGATCGTCAAAATGAGCGCGGCGGCAACCACGCCGACGATCGCCGCCACCTGGCGATCACTGACAGCCGACCGCGGCCGAAAGCCCCGGATGCACAACCAGTAGACGGTATACGCCGGCAGCGCGATGCTTAAAAGCACCAGTTTTTTCTTGTAATACGTCATCGTGCCGAGCGTCAGGATTTCGTCCGGCTTCGTCTTCGCACCCACGGGGACCACGCTGTAGACCACGCCCCCGATCAGGACCACCGCCAGGACCAGCACCAGTGAAAACGACCACGAATGCTTGACCCGGATCGTCCGCACGACGAACCAATGCCCGACATACAACCCCAAAACGCCATAGCCGAAGATGAAACTCCCGTGGGCATTGCCCCACACCAGCAGCAGCGGTAGCAGCAACGCGACCGCCCACCAGCGGCGTTTCTCACGCTGCCCTTCGACGGCGCAAATTAGTGCCCATAGCGCCGCGATACAGAAGAACCCGGTCGTCGCCGGGCGGGCACTGAGAAAATCGCGGCATCCCAACCCCACGATCGAGGCCGCCAGCAGTGCCCCGATCCACGTTCCGCTGCGCCAATACGCCGCCAAAAGGACAAAGATGAAAACGGAGGCGCTCATCGCCCAGGTACCGTAGATCACCGCGTTGGGCGAGATGTACGAGTACAGGCAGTATTGAGACAGGTGGGTCAGCCAGTTCTGGTTATACCAGGGCTTCCCGTTGAACGTGTAGCTGAACGTGTCGGCCTTCGGAAACTCGTCGGCGGTGATTATCTGCCGACCGGCGGCCAGTCCGATCCAGGTGTCGGTCGATGAGTGTATTTCGAGGATCCCAAACGCCGTCGCCGCCAGGAACAGCAGGATCGGGCCGAGATACAGCACCGCCGCCAGACGATTGGGCTTAATCAGGGTTCTCAGGCCACCGACTTCCACGCGTTCTCCGTTCCCGCGGCAATAATAACTTCCCAACGCCCCGCGCTGAGCGAATCTTACAGAACCTGGTCAACACGTGCCAATCGTTGTCTTGAGGGTCTATCGGAGCGGCAAACAGCGTGCCTGAATGTAGTTAGAACATACTCCATAACCAACTATGTCACCGGCGTCCCGCCGGTGAAAATAAGCCGCCGTTTAATCCGGGGCGGGATTCCCCGAGGCCGCGGTCTCAATGTCCCGCCTACACGCGGACAACTCGTCGAGTAGTTCCCGGCGGAGTTCCTCGGACAGGTTCGTGAACGGCTGATTGAGCCGCTGGGTGTACGACTCCACCAATCGCCGCGCTTTTCCATCACGCCCAAGCTCCAGCATCGCCCCGGTCAGTCGGCGAAAACATATTGATCCGAGTGCCAGGTTCTTCCGCAGTGCGAGCCGCCAACTCGCAACCGCCTGCTCCGGATCGGGCGGCGTAATCGCCTGCCAAACGAACCCCCGGGCCGCGAGCCCTCCGGATGAGTCCGGCCACCACGCCTTGCCATGCCGCAACATTTCGCCCAGATGCTCTAACCCGTGGCTGCCTTTCAGTAACAATAGGCGGTAGTCCGGATCGAGCAGCACCGGCACCCAGTAGGGCGATTGTTCCAACGCCGCCCACAAGTTCTCCCCCCGCTCCCATCGTCGCAGCAGGACCGCGTCCGTCCCGGATTCGTCGAGGATACGGAAGATATGCCGGTGAGGCGTATCAGAGGCGACGAACAGAGCGTGGTATTTCAGATAATGTGTCTCGTCATAGACCTGCTGCGCCCTGCCATCCATGTAGACCTTCGCGCTGGGCGCATGGAGCATGACAACCCCGGCTTGCGACCATTCGACGAGCAGGTTTATATGTAACTCATTTCTATTAATGAAGATAAATGCGTCATTCGGCGTGATGTCGTAGCAGGTGACCCGCTCCAGAAGATTGAAATCGGGATGGTCGGCATAGGGTTCAACGAGGTCGGCATTAGCCTTGGAACCGGTTACGGCACCAACGGCAATCACGAACAGCCAGGCGCACGTCATCACACCCAGCCGTAGATTTCGTTGCCATGACGTTTTCAATGGCCGCAGCAGTAACACCACCCATATCAGCACGACCGGCGCTGCGAAAATGAGGAAAATCGGCGCGAATCGGCGGGCCCATAACGTCATCACCAGTCCGATAATCACCATTGCGACATCGAACAACGTGACGTGAGCACTCACGGTCGGCGGTTCGGTTCGGCTCGACCTGGGGGCAATCAGCCGAAGTAGGCCGCAGATCAGCAATACTCCGGCCGAGATGACCAGAATCGTCCAGAAACGCCACACGTGTGGAAAAGCGTGCCCCGACACATAAGGCGGTTGCCACTCGGCAACGTCACGCCAAACCGCGCTGCCCGCGACTTTCTCGCCGTGAGTGAAGTTGTGAATGCCGAACGGTCCGAACGCGATCGTCAGAATCAACGCCACAACGACCACGCCCACGATGGCCGCCACCTGCCTGCCACTTATCATCAACCGCGGCCGGAAGCGTCGAAGACAGGCCCAATAAACCACGTACAAACCCAGCACGCCGTAACCGAATACGAAGCTCCCGTGCGCGTTGCCCCACACGAGCAGTAGCGGTAGAAGCAGCACGACCGGCCACCATCGGCGTTTCTCGCGCTGCCCCTCGAGCGCACATAGCAATGCCCAGAGGCCCGCCAGGCAGAAAAACCCGGTGGTAGCCGGGCGGGCACTGAGAAAATCGCGACAGCCGAGCCCCACCACGGATGCCGCCAGTAGTGATCCAAGCCAGGTACCGCTGCGCCAATACGCTGCCAGCAGCACCAGCGCGAACACCCCGCCCGCCAGTGTCCAGGTGGCGTAAATGACGGCATCCGGCGAGATTTGGTCGTAAAGCCAGTACTGAAACACGTGCGTGAGCCAATTCTGGTTGTACCAGACTTCGCCGCCGACGGTGTAGCTGAACGTGTCGGTCAGCGGAAATTTATCGGAATTGAGGATTTGCCGACCGGCGGCCAATCCGATCCAGGTGTCGTTGGCGGGATGCACTTCGAGCACCCCGTACGCGACCGCCGCCACGAACAACAAGACCGGGCCGACGTACAGGATCTTTGAAAGCCGGCTTGGTTTGGCTGTGATTATGGGGCTATCGCCGTCCACGCGTTCTCCGCGGATGCGCTGTTATCTGTCCGGAGCGACCGCCGATCGCTCGGCGTTTTCGGGAATCTTACCGAGCATGGTTGCCGGCGGCCAATCTTTGCCTTGACGGTCCATTAGTACGGCAAATAATGTATGTTACAGACAACTGAGTGAGTTGTGTGTATCACAGTCGGTCGGCGGATGGCAGTGGAGGTGAATACGCCGCCCGGTAAAGCCGATAATTCAGTGCGGCCTTTGGCCGCAACCAAAGGGACCAAGGGTTCAAGGGTCCGAGGGATGGGGTGGCCCACGGCTGAAGCGACGGGCCACCCATGTAGCGAGAAATTTTCGCGAACCGCGAAGAAATTGGCCGTTTGTAGTATAAATGTGGCTGGCGATCCGCCGGCGAGTCCCGTTCTTTTGTGGGGTAAGTACGAATGCGGTACGGAATTCTGTTAGCACTGGCACTCTCAACGCTCCTGCTGGGCGCGACGTGTTTCCCATTGTTCGAGCTAGATCCACCTCTCGAGGAGTCGGCGGCCGACACGACGCTCGCCGTTTCGGTCGTCAGGCCCGCCGAGGACCGTGTAGTACCCGCGGGTGACGTCGTTGAGATCGAGTGGACCGCGGCCAACCTCACGGATGACTCGGCGATTGCGACCGTGCTGGTGCGGGCTCGCGAGGACTTCGCCGACACCGTCCTCGTCGGCGGCCTGCGGATCTCAGCGTCCGGGGGCGCGCAGACGGTCGAGTGGAACACGACCGATTTCCCCGGCGACGAGTACAGCATCATCGTGCAGGTCGAGGCCGGCGGCCGCAACGAAGAGGCCACGGCCAACGGGCGCATCACCATCAATACCCCGCCCGCCTTCGAGTTCACCGAGCCGACCGAGGATACCGAGCTCGTCGAGCAGGATCCCAACGACCCGAACGACCCCAACGCCCCCATGCTGCCGGCCGAGGTCACGATCCGCTGGTCGGCGTACGACGCCGACAGCGACGGGACGGCCAAGATCGGCATCGATCCCGACCTCGACCATGAGAGCGGCAACGAAACTACTATTTACGAAGTCGACATACCACGCACCAGCGGGTTCGACTCGATCGATTGGGACGGAACGGACACTTCCGGTGAGCGTGTGGACGGCGACACGTACTACCTCTTCGCGGCCATCTCGGATGCGGTCAACGACGAACAGTTCGTCGAGGGGCTGGCCCGCATCATCGTGCCGGAGGAGGGAGAATTCGAGCTGGCGATCACGCAACCCGAGGAAAATACTACTTTTCTGACCACCGATGACCCGCTGACGATCGAGTTCACGTTCGACGAGGACGACGACGTATTGATCGATTTGATGATCGACCCGGACGAGAACCACAGCAACGGCAATGCGACCACCATCCTCGCGCAGCGCCTGATCGATAAAGACACTAACGAGGATTCCTTCGATTGGGACGGCGACGACAGCGAGGGAGCCGCCGTCGACGACGGCATCTACCGCATCTACATGGCCGTCAACCGCGGCTCCAGGACGTCGCAAATCGTCGAGGCGGACGGGCTGGTCTTTCGCCGTAGCGAGGAAGAACAACCGTTGATCGCGCTGCTGGAGCCGAACACCGACGCAACGCGCACGGGCGGCGAGGGCGGCGAGGTTTTCATCAAGTGGCGTGACGACGATCCGAGCGGGTCGGCGACGATTAAGCTCACGATCGACGACGACGCCACGCCTGACGAGGGCCCAGGGGAAACCGACAACAACGAGGTTGAGATCCTGGCCGATCGGGATGCCGCCGGCGACGACGTGCAGGACACGTTCATCTATTACATCGGCGATGATCTGGCCCCGGGGCGCTACTGGATCTTCGCGTATATCGACCGCAACGGAGCCGCGCCCTGGGACAACATCGCGATCGCCGCCGGGCAGATCGTCATCGAGGATCCCGACGAAGTGCCCTAGTGCTATGTCACTTTTGCGACTACGCTTGAAATAACAGGAGGAGACCCGACCGTGTCGAAAAGTGACAAGCTCGAAGATCGCTACGAAAAGGAGCGGGAGCGCAAGCGGCAACGCGAAGACGTCGTATCCGACGATGACGTCCCTATCCCCGACGCACCCGTCGAACAAGCCCACGCCGGTGGAACCCCCGGCCGCAACGACCCCTGCCCCTGTGGCTCGGGCAAGAAATATAAAAAGTGCTGCGGCAAGGGCAAGTAACGGCCGGCGAGGCGCGGGCCGCTACGGAGTGTCGTGTCTCGGGGTGTCAAGAAAGGACATTGACGGCGCGGTTCGTACTGTAGGGATACTCCGCCAGCGTGAGTTTCATGCGCAGCAAGCCGTAGCGTACGCGAATCCATCCCAATATGAGCACAATGCCGGTGACGAAAGCGGCGGTTCCCAGCAACCCGCCTTCCGGCCCATACGCGCCGCCGGTCCACAGTGCCGGCCCCCGATCCTCGGTGGTCAGCAGGGTGACCAGGAATTCGTTCCCGCTGACCGAGAAGCCGAACACGCCTCCCTGGAAGAAATTCCACGTGATGTGAAAACCGATCGCCAGTGCCAGCCGCCCCGTGTAGATCACCGCGACGGAGAGCAGGACGCCGCCCAGCAGCGTGTTTACCCAACTCAGGATCGATGTATTTTCATGGTTCCAGTGGAGGGTAGCGAAGGCGCTGGAAGAGATTAGCACGGCCAGCCAAAGCGCACCGCGCGGCGAAATCCATCGGCAGTTCAGCCCCTCGGCCAGGTTCCGCAACTGATAACCGCGAAAGAAAATTTCCTCGCCAAACCCGACTGCCACATAGCTTACGAACAGCAGGAAGAGTGCCAACGAAAACGGCTGGAACGCCGCGCTGCGCGCGGGGATCGCGCGGACTTCAACCCATCCGGCCATGACCGCGACGAAAAACACCGCGGTTATCAACAGCGCTCCGAGTATGAGACCATAGATCAGGTCGCTCCACCAGGCGCGGTCCAGGCGGAACCCGAGATCGGCGAAGGGTCGCAAGTCGACCCCGCGACAGGCCACCCAGACCGTCAGGATCGCGACACCTAGAATCCCGATCTGGCCGAGCCAGTCGATCAGCGCCGTCCGCGGTAACAACGAACCGAGCGACGCAAACATCAACAGGACGAACACCAGGAGCAGCAGTTGCAGCAGCAGCCGATACAGGGCGCGCGGCCGGCATTCGTCCTCGTTCCAGAACATCCACGCCAGCCGGTTCATTGTGGTGCTCCGTTCTGCTTGCGCGGCCGCGCGCGGTGGATCGGCAGGGTGTCGCGCACGTTGTCGCGCAGCCCGTCAAAACGCGGGTTAAGCAGATAGTTACCACGCTTGAAAAACAGCGGGATGATCGGCAGCTCCCGCTCACACAAGATCCGCTCGGCTTGGCTGAACAGCTCGAAACGCCGGGCGTTGTCTCCCTCGCGTGCCGCTGCCGCGATGAGTTCGTCGTATTCGGCGTTCGACCAGCCGGTGCGATTTTGACCGCTGGTGGTGGTAAACATGTCGAGGAAGGTGGCGGGGTCCAGGTAGTCGCCGTACCAGTCGCTGCGCACCACGTCGTAGTCGAGGTCGCGGATTCTGCTGCTGAGCACCTTGCGTTCCTGCACGCGCAGCTCGACGCGGATACCCAGGGCCGATTCCCACATGGCCTGGACCGCCTCGGCGATGCGTCGTTGTCGCGGCGGCTCGGGTGCGAAGGTGAGCTCGATCGGGCGGGTCTCGGCGATCTTGTCAAAGCCGCTCTTTCGCAGGAACTCCCGGGCCTGTTCGACACGCTGCTCATAGCTCAGCCCGGCGCCGAGCCCGGCCGGCGGTTGGTAGTAAATCGTTTCTCCCCCGCGTGTGTGCCGCGGCATTTGCCGCAGGGCCCCGCGCGGGACGTACGTATCCGCCGGCGTCTGCTCCAGACCCAGCACAAACTCGCACAATGCCGGCTTGTCGATCGCCAGGGACAACGCTTTGCGCAGATCGGCGTTATCCAGCGGCGGTCGGCGGCAATTGACGCGGAAGAAATACGTCGCGAAGCGATCGCCGAGGTGGAAGTCCTCGCGCTCACCGGCTTGCCGCCGCTCGTAGAGCACACGGGCGATCTCCGGGTCGAGCCCGCGCACCAGGTCGATCCGCCCGGTTTCATAGCTCAGCAAAGCCACTCCCGGGTCCGAGGTGATGAAAATCTCCAGCGAGTCAAGGTCGATTTCGTCCGTGTCCCAGTAGTACGGGTTCCGCTCCAGCAGCAAACGCCGCTTGAAGTCCCAGCGCGTCAGCGTGAACGCCCCGTTGCAGACGATGTTCGCCGGCCGTGTCCACAAGTGACGAGTCGCGCGTAGCACCCGGCCGTCGCGGTAGGCCCAGCGCTCGATCGTCGGCGGATGCACGGGTGCCAGCGTTGGAAACGACGTCAGATCCAGAAAATACGGGCAGGGGCTACCCAATGTGACGCGCAACGTGCGCTCGTTCGGCGCGACAATGCCGACTTCGCTCATCGGCAGGTCATCGTCCGGATCGTCGTTCAGCCGCGAGCGATAATAATCCTCCGCGCCCGCGACCACGAAAAGTAGGGCGGCGTACTGCGCTTCGGTCTTCGGATCGAGCACGCGGAACCAGGCGAAGCGAAAATGCTCGGCCGTCACCGGCTCGCCGTTCGACCAGCGTGCCTCGGGCCGCAGGTGAAAGATGTAATTCTGCCGTGTCTCGTTCACTTCCCAGCGGTCGGCGACGCCGGGCTCGGGCTGAAACGTCTCCGTGTTCAGCCGGGTGAGTCCCTCGAAAAGTGCGTTGGCGATCTGGATTTCGTCGAGCCAACTGACTCGTTGCGGATCGACCGTCCGCGGCTCCTCGGCGGCCACCACGAAATCCGCCCGCTCCTGCCGTGCTCCGAACGCCAGCCGTAGCATCAGGGCGGCGGTGGGAATCAGGACCAGTAATGCAAGAACACGTAGCACGAACCGCTCCGACGTGAGCACCTTCCGGCATGTTGGCTAACCGCCGTCGCGGCGTCAAGCCGACGAATCTAAGCTTGACAACGCACTACGGGCAGGGATAGCCTCAACGTACAATCAATGCGAGGCAGCCATGGAAGTCCGGGTCGATCTGGCACAAATCATAATCTCTGAAACACGCGACACGCAGATCATCGTGCTGCGCGAGCGTGACGGCAATCGCAACCTGCCGATCGTCATCGGCCTGACCGAGGCCCTCGCGATCGATCGCCGGGTCAAGGGCGTCCAACTGCAACGCCCACTGACGCACGACCTGCTCGGCAACGTGATCGAATCGCTCGCGGCCGAGCTCGAAAAAATCGTCATCAACGACCTGCAAGATCACACTTTTTACGCCAAGCTCGTCATCCGCCAACAGGGCGAGCTGATCGAAGTCGACAGCCGACCCTCCGACGCGATCGCCCTGGGCGTGGCGACCGAGGTGCCGATCTACGTCGAGGATCATGTGCTGCGCGAGGTGATGCAGTAGAGACGAGGGGCCAAGGTCCCGAGGGGTCAAGGGGCCGAGGGGCCGAGGATTTAAGGATTAAAGGGTGGCACCGGCGTCCCGCCGGTGGTTCGGCCGGCGAGGCGCCGGCCGCTACACGTTGGCTACACGAATCGACCGTCCATTCGTGTCCCCCGCCGCTGAAGCGACGGGCCACCCATGCAACGGAAATCTTCGCGAACCGCGAAGAAATCGGCCGTTTGCAGTGCAGAAAGGTTCGGTGGATGCGGCGTGGGTTGGCGATTCTCTGTGGTTTGGCGGTGCTGGCGGCTACGGTGGCGGCGGACGACTGGCCGCAGTTTCGCGGGCCGCACCGCGACAACATCTCGCGCGAGACCGGGCTTTATCGCGAGTGGCCGACCGACGGGCCGAAAGTGCTTTGGTCGGTCGAGGTCTGTCAGGGGTACGCCGCCGCCGCCATCCACGGCGGAAAGGTGTATTTCAACGACTACAACCGTGAGACCAATGAGTGGTACGTTCGCTGCCTCACGCTGGACGACGGAAAAGAGCTTTGGCGCTTCAGAGAAAGCAAACGCATCCGGCCCAACCACGGCATCACGCGCACCGTGCCGGCGGTTGACGGCAAGTATGTGTTCTCGTTCGACCCCAAGAGCGTCTTTCACTGCCTCGACGCCGAGACCGGACGGGAAATCTGGCGCAAGGCGTTCGTCCAGGAGTACCAGAGCCGCAACCCGCCCTGGTACAACGGGCAGTGCCCGCTGATCGAGCCCGATCGCGTGATCGTCGCCCCCGGCGGGAACGCCCTGATCGTCGCCTTCGATAAAGCTACCGGCAACGAAATCTGGGCGACGCCCAATCCCGAAAAGTGGCCCATGTCGCACGCCTCGGTCATGCCCGCCGAGCTGGGCGGCGTCAAGCAGTACGTCTGGTGCACGCTCAAGGGGCTGGTCGGCGTCGCCGCCGATGACGGCGGGATATTGTGGACGTTTCCGTGGAAATTCAACATCGCGGTTGCGCCATCGCCGGTCGCGATCGACCACGAGCGCGTGTTCATGACCTCCTGCTACGACGCCGGCAGCGTCATGATCCGGGTCAAGCACGAAAGCGGCACATTCGCGGCGGAAAAAATCTTCGCCCTGGCCGGCAACGAATGGAACTCGGAAGTCCATACGCCGATCGTTTATCAAGGTCACCTGTTCGCGGTGGGCAAGAAGAAGCGCGGGCTGTTCACGTGTCTCGATTGTGACGGTCGGGAAATCTGGACCAGCCAGGGGCACGCGACGTTTGGGCTGGGCAGCTTCATTCTGGCCGACGGCATGTTCTACATCCTCGAGGGCAAGACCGGGATGCTGCGGCTGCTCGAAGCGAACACGAGCGGATACAAGGAGCTCGCCGGCGCCCAAGTGCTCAACGGGCACGACGTCTGGGGCCCGATCGCGCTTTCAAGCGGCAAGATGGTCCTGCGGGACATGACGAAAATGATCTGCATCGAGGTCGGACCACCGACGACGGTAGAGGCCGATAACTAGTGCTATGTTTCACAAATACGTCGACTATGGGAAACCGCGAGGAGCCGCGGACTTCAGTCCGCCCGGTTCTTCGGGAAGGGTAAATTCTACTCCGCGCGGCGCCGGGCGGACTGAAATCCGCGGCTCCTCAGTTTGAACCCATCAAAGCAACACTGACAGAGCACTAGATTTCTTCCGCGTGCGCGCCGTCGGCGGACACGGTTGGAATGACATTCAGACGCCACCTACTTTCGTAAGGCTCGCCCGGGTGTGGCTGTCAGGAAAGATCGCGCTTGAACTGGGTGATGCAAGCGAAGTACACTGTAATTAACGGTTACATGCTATTTGTGCGCTGATCTTTCCACCCGAGAACCGGGGCGTTTGTGGATAGCGCGCCAAGAGCTTTCTTCAACCACCTGCCCTGAGGGATGAAGCGAAATGCAGCGTTTACCGAAGATCAAACCGGCGGTCGTCGTTGTCAGTATCATGTTGCTCACAAGCATGGACCCGGCCGACGGGCATGTGGGGGATTTACAGACACTGCGGGTCTTGTCATCGGCATGCGACGGGCAGCACCTGCCCATCGGTTCGCCGAAGGCGGCCGAGGCGATCGGCGCGATCGTGGAGCTGGCGACCGACGTGCGGAACGAAGCCGGGCAGTGGCTCCTGCCGCCCGGCACAACCGTTGATGATGTGCGGTGGGTTGGGAACATCGTTCTGATTAAGCTAACCGTGCCAGGTGCTCGTGACCGGTTGAAAACCGACCTCACGGACTGGTACTTGTCGCCTGTCGATGTGGAAACCATCTCCCAGGCACTAGGCAGACCCTTTATGCACGATTCGGCTTTCGGCGGGACGCGAGTTCGCGTTCGGGCCGGTCAGGATCAGCCTTATGGCACGCTGGATCAGTTCCTGTTGCATAGGCCCGCCACGGCACCCGTTGAGGAGGAAGGGCCTACGGAGACACCTGTTTTGCCGGAGTATCCCGAGGATATCGGAGTCCCGACCGAGACGGGAATGGGCGGCCCGACGGCCCAGGCTTCCCGGCAGCCGATCGGGGCCCTCACCGGCGTGACCGTTTATGCTTCGGCCGGTCACGGCTGGACCGCCGGCGATTCGAGTTGGTTCTTGCAGCGTCCCGTGCTGCTCGAGATGGCTGAGGACTATGGCAACATCGACCAGTTGAATTACTTCGTACACTACGCCTTCAACGCCGGCGCCACCGTGGTGCCGCTGCGCCCGGTCGGCTGGCAGCAGATCGAGATCGTGCTGGACAACGACGATCCCGGCGTGACTTTCATGGGAAGCTGGACCAACGGCAGCAGCACCAAGTATTACGAAAATGGCGAAACCCCCTCCGGCGTCATCTACAAGTGGATCGCGGCGAGCACGACCGAAACCGCTACCGCCTGTTACACGCCCGACATCACGGTCACCGACTTCTACCCGGTGTACTGCTTCACGGTCGCCGGCACCAATCGTACGTTGCAAACCTATCGCGTCGGCCACAGCGGCGGCATGAGTGAGATTGCGATCGACCACCGCGAGGTTGGCAACGGTTGGATCTGGCTTGGCAATTACTATCTCGAAGCGGGCGGAGACAACTACGTCGAGATCACCAACGAATCGCCCGAGACCGGCGCGATCATTGCCGACGCGATCCGCTGGGGCGGCGGCTTTGGCGACATCGTCCGTCCCGGCCCCGGCCGCATCAGCGGCTATCCGCGGGACGAGGAGGCCCAGCGCTACTGGGCTCATAGCGAGTTGGGCAACAACGCCGTCGGTTTCGATTCGGATATCTGGGACATACCCGGCTACGGCGACCAGAGCGACAACGTTCGCACCGGCGGCAAGTGGGCCCGCGAGATGAACCAGGTACCCGCCGGCGGCGTGCAGGTCGAGCGCTGGAAGCGCGTCCATCTCGAGTTTCACACGAATGCGTCCGGCGGCGTGGCGCGCGGGCAAATTTGTCTGATCACCGACCTGGGAGCCACGACCTATCAGGAGGAATACGCCAACATTCTGTCGGACGAGGTCGACGCCGACATGCTGATTCTGGACGAGGAATTCGAGCACGAGTGGTACGACCGTTCCAGCGCGACATACACCAGCTCTTACGGGGCCATCTGCACCGGCGCCAATAGCAACGAGTTCGACGCCACCATCGTCGAGTTGGCGTTTCACGATAATCAGCAGGATGCGGAGCTGCTGCGCGACAGCCGCATTCGCTCGGTCATGGCCCGAAGCTGCGTGCAGGGCATCATCCGCTTCCTGAACACATTGCCCGGCAGCGAGGTCCCGCTGGTCTTTTCGCCCGACACGCCGCGCTACGTCCGCGCCGAGGATGTCGGCGACGGCGACGTGCTGATCTCCTGGCAGCCGCCGCTGAGCGACGGCGCCCGCGGCGATCCGGCCACCGGATACGTGGTCTACCAGTCCACCAACGGGTACGGCTTCGGCAATCCGATCATCCTGGGCGACGTGCTGTCCACGATCGTTTCCGACGTGCCGGCCGACCAGACCTGCTACTATCGCGTGGCCGCCACCAACGACGGCGGCGAGTCGATGCCCTCGGAAGTCCTGGCCGTACGCCGGTCGGATCAGGAAGACGAACGGGTGTTGATCGTCAATGGCTTCGACCGTTTGCGCCGTCAGATCAACCCCATCCAGACCTTCACACAGCCGCCGGCCTATGCGGGCGATTCGATCGAGCGGCAAATCTGGTGGCGGAGCAACTCATACGACTATGTCGTGCCGCACGCCGAGGCGTTGGCCGCGGCCGGCTACGGGTTCGACTCCTGCTCGAACAACGCGGTGATCGACTCGTACGTGCAGTTGAGTGATTACGATATTGCGGTGTGGATCCTGGGTACCGAAAGTACCGAGGACGCGACCTTCACCACCACCGAGCAGAATCGCGTCACCGATTTCCTGTACGACGGCAAGGCGTTGTTCGTCAGCGGTTCGGAAATCGGCTACGACCTGATCGATCAGGGCCATGGCGTCGGCTTCCTCCAGGACACGCTGCACGTGGGCTTCTCGTCCGACGACGCCGACACCTTTACGGTGACCGGCGTCGCCGATAGTTGTCTCGAAGGTCTGGGTGTGTTCGACTTCGATCCGGCCGGCGGAGCCTGCTACGAGGTCCGAACGCCGGATGTGCTAATCCCCCGCGACGAGGCCCGGGCGTGCTTGAATTACGTCGGCGGGATCGGCGGGATTGCGGCCGTGGAGTACAGCATCGGGTTCTACAACGTCGTTGTTTTCGGCTTCCCGTTCGAAACGATCAGTTCGCCGGCCACGCGCGCGCAGGTCATGCAGGCGGTCATGGGCTTTCTGACGGAGCCCCATGAGCCGAAGCCGTTCGACTATGACCACGATAACGACGTGGACTTGCAAGACTTCGGCATGTTCCAATGGTGCTTTCAGGGACCGGACAACTACTATCCGGAAGGACATGTCTGCGTGGACGTGGCCGGCGAAGAGGACCTCGACCTCGACCTCGCCGACTACAGCATCATGCAGCAGGCCTTCACCGGCTCGCAGGCCCCGTAAACCCGTGCTCCAAAATGTGGCCGGTCTCCGCACCGGCCGAAATGTAGCGGCCGGCGCCCTCGCCGGCCGAAGCGTAGCGGCCGCCCCCCGTGTCGGGCGAATCAAACGTAGCGGCCGACCCCCGTGTCGGCCGCCGAATGGCGACGGGAGGGAAAGCCCGGTTCAAAGCAGGTTGCCCACGAACGGTGGCGGGGCCGGCCG
>JAUWNI010000207.1 GCA_030612705.1 Phycisphaerae bacterium
CGGCCGACGTCGAATAGCTAAACGCCCCCCTATGGCCGATGTCGGCCGCGGGGGGCCGACGCTACAACCCGCAGTACTCTGTTGCACGTGGAATGAGGGATAATACGAAGGGTTGCCCACCTCTTTAGAGATGGGGGACACGAATAGGACTTCGATTCGCGTCCCCCACGGCTAAAGCCATGGGCCACACATCAATAGCGTAGCGACAGAGCACAAGGCGTTTTTTTACCGGAACCTAAGCCGTGCGTGGTCACGAAACTCCCCCCTCGAAAAAGACACGCGACCCTGGCTTGCAATCCGATCCGTCGACCGTCGCCAAAAGAAACCTGCTGATCGCCCTGATCGGAAACCCCAACACGGGCAAGACCTCACTTTTTAATGCGCTCACCGGCTATCGGCGTCACGTTGCGAACTATCCCGGCGTAACCGTCGAGACCGCTCGCGGACCGGTGCGAGGCGCCGCCCGGGCGATGGATCTGCTCGATCTGCCGGGGACGTACAGCCTGGCGGCAATGTCGCCTGACGAGATGCTCGTCAACAACGTCACGTGCGGTCGGCTGGAGGCGCACGCGCGGCCGGATGCTATTCTGGCGATCGTCGACGCGTCGAACTTGCAGCGTAACCTCTACCTTGTCAGCCAATTGCTCGAGCTCGATTTGCCGATGGTCGTCGCCGTCAACATGATCGACGTCGCGCGCGGGCGGGGGATCGAGATCGATTGCGAATTGCTTTCGCAACGATTGGGAGTGCCGGCGGTGCCGATCATCGCCACACAGCCGAACTCGGTTGCGCCGTTGCGTGACGCGCTGGAGCGCGCCGTCGATAAAGGCCCGTCAGCCGTGAGTGTGGAACTGCCGAAGGCGCTTAGCGACGAGGTTGCGGCTTTCTGTGCTCAAGACCGCATCGGTCTGCAACGTGCCGAGGCGATCCGGGTCCTGGTCGACCGCGACGGGTACGCCGAGAAGCAATACCTCGCCCGGGGCGGTTCCGAAGAGGCTTTGCGGCAAGCGCGGACGAGGTTGGGATCCGCCGGCATCGACGGGCCCAAGCTCGAGGTGCAGGCTCGCTACCGCTGGGTCGGCAGCGTTCTCGACACCGTCGTTACACGACCCGACAAGCCCATCATCACTTGGTCGGACCGGCTCGACCGGGTGCTGACGCACAAGATCGGCGGCGGCATCATCCTGTTAGCGGTGCTGTTCATCTTGTTCCAGTCGATTTTCGCTTGGGCCGGACCGTTGATGGACACGATCGACTGGGCCTTCGGCGCGCTATCCGAAGTCGTCGCGGGACTGCTCCCGGAAGGCGCGCTGCAAAGCGTGGTGACCGACGGGATCATCGGGGGCGTGGGGGGCGTGCTGGTTTTCCTGCCGCAGATTCTGATCCTCTTTGCGTTCATCGCGATTCTCGAAGATTGCGGCTACATGGCGCGGGCGGCGTATATGAACGACCGGTTGATGCGTTCGCTCGGTCTGAGCGGGCGGGCGTTTATCCCGCTGTTGTCGTCGTTCGCGTGCGCGGTGCCCGCGATCATGGGGACGCGGGCCATCCCCGACCGCCGCGAGCGCTTCGTGACCATTCTGATCGCGCCCTTCATGAGCTGCTCGGCCCGGCTGCCGATCTACGTGTTGTTCATCGCGGCGTTCGTGCCGGCGAAGACTTACCTGGGCGGGTGGGTCGGACTGCACGGTTTGGTCATGTTGGCGATGTATCTGGTTGGCGTGATCGTTGCTGTTCCGATTGCATGGCTGCTGAAAAAGACGGTGTTTGCCGGCCCGCCGCCCGGATTTATGCTTGAACTTCCGACGTATAAGCTGCCGCGTCCGCGCGCACTCTGGCAGCGGACGTATCTGGCCGGCAAGGAATTCGTGTTGCGCGCCGGGACCATCATTCTCGTGGTGAACCTGGCGGTTTGGGCGTTGGGATACTTTCCGCGCGGCACCGCGACGCGGGCCGCGGTGGAGCAACAGGCCGCGGCCGAAGGCTGGGACGAGGCAGCGTTCGAGTCGGAGCTAGCCGGGGCTTATCTGCGTGACAGTTATCTCGGTCGCATGGGCCGCGCGATCGAGCCGGTGGTCGAGCCGATCGGGTGGGATTGGAGAGTCGGAATGGCGGTGATCGCTTCCTTCCCAGCCCGCGAGGTGGTCGTGGCCACGCTCGGCACGATTTACAGCCTGGGTGCTGAAGAAGGCGAAGAATCCGAATCGCTACGGTCGGCCATCAAGGGCGCCAAGTGGGACAATTCGGGCACGCCGGTGTTCACGCTGCCGGTGGCGTTGTCGATGATGGTGTTTTTCGCCTTATGCGCGCAGTGCTCCGCCACGCTGGTGGTGATCGGCAGAGAGACCCACTCGTGGATCTGGCCGGTGTTGTCGTTCGTCGGTATGACGACGATCGCGTACTTTGCGGCCTGGGGCGTCTCCGCGGCGGGACAGGCCCTGGGCTGGTGAGGAATTCCCGAGCGACTGGTGCTCGGCCAACGCTCAATTGATGGGTGGGTGGCCCACGGCTAACGGCCCCGCCCAGAGCATCATGCGCCCAACCGTAAAAACTCGCCGGGCCGACAGTAGTCCGATCCGCTGTCGAGCGGCTATAGTAGTCAGAGCTTGATGGGTAAAGACGGATCCGCGCGACGGGGTCGGGTGCCCCGCTGGAAAGCTGAGATATGCGGGTACTTTTTATTGGCGACATCGTGGGTCGGCCGGGCAAGCACGCGTGTTCGCAGATTATTCCGCGGCTTATTCGCGAACGCGAGATCGACCTGGTTGTGGCCAACGCCGAGAATGCCGCCGCCGGCAGCGGGCTTACGCCGCAGATGTTCAGCAAGCTGCGCCATCAAGGCGTCGATTGCTGCACGATGGGCGACCATATCTATCGTCGGCGCGAGATCATTCCGCTGCTGGAGTCGTCGGATCGGATCGTTAAGCCGGCCAATCTGCCGCCGGAATCGGTCGGACGCGAATTCGCGTTGATTGGTTTGGAAAGCGGGGTGCGGGTGGCGGTGATCTCGCTGCTGGGGCGGACGCATATGAACGTACGGGCGGACTGCCCGTTTCACGCCGCCGATCGCGTGCTGGCACAGCTTCCCGACGATGTCAAACTGATTCTGGTGGACGTGCACGCGGAGACGACGAGCGAGAAGGTCGCGCTGGGTTGGTTTCTGAACGGGCGTGTGACCGCCGTCGTCGGCACGCACACGCATATCCAGACCGCGGACGAACGGGTCTTGCCGGGCGGGACGGCGTATCTCACCGACCTCGGGATGACCGGTCCGTACGATTCCGTGCTGGGACGCGACCGGGATCGCGTGATCAAGTCGCTCGTGACCGGCATGCCGCACCCGTACGACGTCGCCACCCGCGACGTGCGTTTGTGCGGGGCGATCATCGAGGCCGATTCGACCACCGGCCGGGCAATCCGCATCGAACGCGTTTGCGAAAGAGACGATTCGGCGGAGACAACGCTTTTATAAGTGGCTTAGTAGTCCGCCGTAAAAGTCGGCGGCGCCCATAGACTGTAGCGGCCG
>JAUWNI010000160.1 GCA_030612705.1 Phycisphaerae bacterium
CGGCCGCGGGGGGCCGACGCTACCCGCAAATCGAGGTGTGACGGAGCACCAGGCGACGCTCGGCACAATGTGAATAGTAATATTTGATGGGCACGGGTAACCGGCGAGTTGCTCGTGCCCTTGTTTTGCGCGTTTTCCGGCCCGGAAAACACGGCGACGGACTCTCGTTTTGGGTTGTATCCGACCGATTGAATCAATAGCATCTTGGTTAACTACTTTTCTGAAAGGAACGTCGTGAATACCTGGAGAAAACTGAGGCAGGTCGCGGCAACGCTGATCGCCGCGGGCGCCGCCGCCGCTGCCGCCGGTCAGACCGTGACGTACCTCACGCCGGCACAATACGCGGCGACGATCGGACAGCGTGTGGCGGTGCGTGTGGAGGTCGGCGACGGCAAGGCTGTTCGGCAAGCGGCGTGGCCGACCGAGAAAATCGACTGGCTCTTCATCCGAGCGCCGGGGACGCAAAAAAACCGCGAAAACGTCGGACCGCGAAACGCGAATGACAACTTCATCAATGTGCCGCTTACAAAGCCCGGCGTAACCATGATCGCACTGGACACCAAGCCCGTCGAGGTGATCCTCACCGGCAAGCAGTTCAAAGCCTTCGTGCGGCGGACAATGCCGGGCGAGGCGTACGGCAACATTATTGCCGGCATCGCCGACACGGTCCGGATCCACACGCGGCGAATTGAGTCCGCCAAGACGCTGGTGCGTGTCGCCGATCCGAAAGGAAAGCCGGCGTCGCACTCGGCCGTGGCCCAGAGCAAGACCGGCCAGGCGGTCGAGATTCGCCCGCTGGCCGATCCGACGATGGTCACGGTCGGCAGTGACCTGCCGGTGAGAGCATACGTACAGGGCGGCAGTCAGGTCGGCGTGAAGGTCCTGGCAACGTGCTTCGCGACCGGTACGACTCGGGAGGTGATTACCGATTCCTCCGGCTCGTGTCATTTCCGGATCAGCGCCGGCGGCGTGTGGCGAATCGAGTTTCATGATATCAGGCCGCTCTTCGGCGACGCGAAAGCCGACTGGGCGATTTACAGCGCGACGCTGACGTTCGAGGCAAAGTAGCGGCCGGCGCCTCGCCGGCCGAATCCACGGGCGAGACGCCCGTGCCACCCCCACAGCCGAGGGCGGCTGTGCCACACGTAGCGGCCGGGCCCCGCACCGGCCGTAGATAGGTACGTGAAAATGAAAATAACCAAGAAACCAACCGTTTCGTGTCGCGTACTTCTCGCCCTTTCCATGGCAATTGTCGCGACCGTCGATTCGTACGGGGCTCAACAGTGGTACGAGCTCGGTCCGGCACCGACCGGCAACGAGGACATGTACGTCGGTCGTGTTTCCGCGCTCGCGTGCAGCCTGACCGATCCAAGCCTGTACTACGCCGCTGGTGCCGACGGCGGCGTCTGGCGAACCACCGACGGCGGCGTGTCGTGGACTCCCTTGACCGACCACATGCCGACCACGTCGATCGGGGCCCTCGCCATCGACCCGACCGACGAGAACGTCATCTACGTCGGCACCGGCGAAGCCAACTACGCCAACCACAGCCGTTACGGGCTGGGACTGTACAAATCCACCGACGGCGGCGACACCTGGGTACAACTCGCTGAAGACACTTTCGCCGGCCGATGCTTCTCCAAGATCGTCGTCAACCCGCTCGATCCGCTAATCTTGTACGCGTCGATCACGCGGGCCGGGGGCTTTCCCGAACTCGCCGCCGCCAAGGGACACCCCGGCGCCACCGGGCCGCTGGGCGTGTTTCGCTCGGACGACGGCGGGGTGACGTGGGTCCATCTGATCAACGGTTTGCCGAACCTTTCCGCGACTGATCTGACGATGTACCCCGGCGATCCTAACATCCTCTACGCCGGCATCGGACGCATCTTCGGCGACCCGGATAACGGCATCTACAAGACCACCGACGGCGGCGCGGGCTGGACAAAGCTAACCGGCAACGGGCTGCCGACAACCATCGTCGGGCGCATCAGCGTCGCCGTCGCCCCCAGCGACCCGACCCGCGTATACACACTGATCACCAAACCCGCCGACGCGTCCGGCGGCGGCGCCTATGTCAAGGGCGCGTATCGTAGCGACGACGCCGGCGCGAACTGGGTTTCGCTCCCGGTCGGCAGCATGTTGCAGGCCTCCTACGGCTGGTACTTGTCGGTCATCACGGTTTCGCCCGACGATCCGGACATTGTCATGATGGGCGGGCTGACACTGCGGCGATCGCGACAGGCGGGAAACACCTGGGCCACGGTCACGCCCCCGCACGTGGACATGCACGCCCTGGCCTGGGACGCGGCGGGGCGAACGCTGTGCGGAAACGACGGCGGCGTACACCGCACCGACGACCTGGGCATAACATGGACCGCGCTCAACGACGGCCTCGGCGTGATCCAGTTCTACGCCGGGCTCTCCACGCACCCGACCAACGAGCACGTCATCCTCGGCGGGACCCAGGACAACGGCAGCAACCTGCGCGATGAGGACAGCATAGTCTGGCGGCAAGTCTTCGGCGGGGATGGCGGCTGGACGCAGATCGATCAGGCCGCGCCCAACCGCATGTTCGTTGAGTACCAAGGGACGAGGAACGTGTATCGCTCGACCGACGGCGGAAACAGCTTCTCCTACTGCGGCAACGGCATCGATGGCAACGATCGCAACTGCTTCCTGCCCCCCTACCTGATCGACCAGACCGACCCGGACCGCATGTTGTACGGCACGCAGCGGGTCTACGAAAGCCTGGACGGCGGCAGCTACTGGAGCGCGATCAGCGATGACTTGTCCGACGGAGACGGCGCGATACGCACGCTCGTGATCGCCCCGTCCGACTCCAACGTCGTCTACGCCGCCACCAACGACGGCAACGTGCTGGTATCATTTGACGGCGGTACCAATTTTGAATTGATCGCCGACGACGTGCCGGGTTGGCCGCGAGTGACGCGCGAGATTTTCGTAGACCCGAGCGACCCGTTGACGATGTACCTGGCCGTCGCGTATTTCGACCAGACGCAGATCCGCCGCACGCGCGACGCCGGGCAGTCGTGGGAAGCCCTGGACGCGACCCTGCCGGACATCCCGGTCAACACGGTGGCGGTGGACACGCGAGGGTTGCGACCGGTGATCTACGCCGGCACCGACGCGGGCGTGTACCAATCGGTCGACGACGGCGATTCGTGGCACTTCTTCGGCGAGGGGCTGCCCAACGCCGCGGTGATCGACCTGCGGCTGGAAATCGAGCGCGATCGGCTGATTGTTTTCACTCAGGGTCGCGGAGCCTGGAGTATTCCAGTCGCCGAGCCGATCCCGGGCGATCTCGACGGTGACGGCGACGTCGATCTGTCGGACCTGGCAACGCTGCTGAGCGGCTACGGCTGCACCGGCGGGTGCTGCATAGGCGATATCGACGGGGACGGCGATACCGATCTTGAGGATCTTTCGCTGTTGCTGGCGTCGTACGAGTAGGGTTCAGGGTTCAGGGTTCAGGACTCAAAGGGCGGCCAACCCGAGAAATACATGCTCGCGGCGATTTCACGCGTTCACTTCGACGCGCAGCGTTTGGCGTATGCGTCACTTGCGGAGCTATTACTTCGAGCGGGAAATGTTGAACGTTGTCATTCAAAGCTTGTCACCGGCGTTGCCGATCACGGGTGAAAGAAATGACTCCTCGTAGGCCCACAGGCGTACGAACCCAGCGTGTAACGCTGGGATACGTTGATTAACCTCGACCTGGGTCTGAAGTTGGACCTCCGGGGATAGCGAAGGTATCGTAAAAGAGCATCCAAGATCGTGCGACGTGAGGGAACGCGGGCCTAACAGTCCGCCGCAAAAGTCGGCGGCGCCTATAGACTGTATCGGCCGACCCCCGTGTCGGCCGTAGAGTACGGGAAGACAGCCGCTCACGGGATCGGCCGACTCGGGGGTCGGCCGCTACATGACTTTTGCGGCGGACCGGTACGGCTGGCAGGACAAGGGGTGCCAGGTAGCGGGACAAGGGTAGTGGGTGGCAGAATAAGGGTGCCACGGACAAACGGCAGTATGTTTGTCCGTGCCACCCTTGAGATATTCAATCACCCCGGGCACCCGGCGACTAATCACAAACCTGGCCATAGTGTGCCAGCAACTCCGCCAAGTCGGACAGGTCGACGTCGCCGTCGCCATCGAGGTCGCCGTCTTCATAAACGGCTCCGGCGGTCATGCCGTAGTTGCTCAGCAGTTGGGCGAGATCAGAGAGATCGACGTCGCCGTCGCCGTCGAGATCCCCGGGACAATCCTGCTCGCACTCATCCGGGATGCCGTTCGTGTTGACGTCCTGGCTGGTACCGGAGGCAATGTCGCATACGTCGGATATGCCGTTGGGCTGGCAGTCTGAGAAACGCCCGCAGACGTACGCCGAGCCCGAACTAATACCTCCATCGTCGTCCAGGTACGCCGCGATTACGGCCATGTCCCCGCTGATGGAAACCGAATTGCCGAAGTAGTCGTTCTCCGCGGCGTCGGAGGCAGTCAGCTTGACCTGCTCGATCCAGTCCAGACCGTCGAAGCGGAACGTGTACGCCGAGCCTCGGCGAGAGTTGTCCCCGTACGCGCCAATCACGGCCAGGTCGCCGCTGATGGAAACCGAAATGCCGAAGTAATCGCTAGACGCGTCGTCGGAAGCGGTCAGCTTGGCCTGTTCGATCCAGTCCAGACCGTCAAAGCGGAACACGTACGCCGAGCCCGAGCTGGAGCCCCCGTCACTGTTGTAGTGCGCGCCGATCACGGCCGCGTCGCCACTGACGGAGACCGAATTGCCGAACCGATCGTCCTCCGCGGCGTCGGATGCTGTCAGCTTGGCCTGCTCGATCCAGTCCAGACCGTCGAAGCGGAACACGTAAGCCGAGCCCGACTTGGAACCTGCATCGTCGTTCCCGTACGCCCCAATCACGGCCGTGTCGCCGTCGATGGAGACCGACCAGCCGAACCGGTCGTCCTCCTCGGCGTCGGAGGCGGTCAGCTTGGCCTGCTCGATCCAATCCAGGCCGTCGAAACGGAACACGTAGGCCGAGCCCGACTTAGAACCCGCATCGTCGTTTCCGTACGCCCCGATCACGATCACATCGCCACTGATGGAAACCGAATCGCCGAAGAAGTCCTCATCCGCGGCGTCTGAGGCGTGCAGTTTGGCCTCCTCGATCCAGTCCTGGCCGTCGAAGCGGAATACGTACGCCGAGCCCGCGATATAGCCTTCATCGTCGTCACCGTGCGCCCCGATCACGGCCACATCGCCGCTGATGCAAACCGACCAGCCGAACCAGTCGTCCGACTCGGCGTCGGAAGCGGTCAGCTTGGTTTCCTCGATCCAGTCTTGGCCGTCGAAGCGGAACACGTACGCCGAGCCCGTGCGAGCGCCTCCATCGTCGTCCCCATGGGCTCCGATAACGGCCACGTCACCGCTGATGGATACCGAATAGCCGAACTGGTCGCTCTCCGCGGCGTCGGAGGCAGTCAGCTTGGCGAACTCGTTGGCCTGACACTCGTAGCGCGCCGTGGGCGGGTCGCTGTCGGCGTCCATGGGATTGGCGCCGGCCGGAGCCGCGCCGGTAAGGGCCAACCCCAACCCGACCAGCCCGAGCATGAAATGGTTCCAGACTGGGTTGATTGCAAACATGCTACTCCTCCTCTCGCTGACGGGGCTAACAGTCCGCCGTAAAAAGTCACTACGAGTCGTGAATGACGTAGCGGCCGGCGCCTCGCCGGCCGTAATAGGCCGGAAACGCCGCTTTGGGCGTTCGGCCTGCGAGGCGCGGGCCGCTACATGATCTTTGCGGCGGTCTGTTAAAGCGCCGAGAATCCTGGACCACCGTCCAGATTTAGGCAATATACCATGAACGCACCGCGAAAAGCCACGCTCAAAGTCCTTTCCGCTTGAATCGTACGCATGACGAAAGTAGTTCCGCCGGGCGGCGGGTGACCAAGACAAGGGTGCCACGGACAAACGGTCGTATGTTTGTCCGTGCCACCCTTGAGATATGCAATCACCCTAAGCACCAGGCGAAGAATAACACAACATAGCCAGCACAGAAGTGATAAATAGGTGACTGTCCCTACTTACACCCTACTTACACCCCTACTTACACCCTACTTGCACCCTACTTACACCCTACTTACACCCTACTTACAACTAGGTGACTGTCCCTACTTACATACTTACAGTCCCTACTTACATGTCCCTACTTACACTACTTACACCTATTTATCCCGTGAGAACGTCGCTCGTACGAGGTCGGCCGTTCGGCAACCGACCCTGGCAGCAGCGCACGGCGAAGCGTCTTCACTTAGAATCCACGTTCCGCCCACGCGGGCGGCCGAAAACAACGGCGACGAAGACGTAGAAATTGGACTTATCCCCTTTATGGTGCATCCCCTTTATGTTCCCGCGGCCATCCCACCGTAGCGGCCGAGCTCTGGTTCTGGTGAATCCGACTGGTCAGAGGCCGGTTCCCCAGTGGCAGTGGCTTCCCGAGCAGTTTTGGGGGGCGTGGCAGCCTCGTTCCGGGTAAGTAGAGTTTTCCTGAGAAGGGAAATAAGCTCTTTGAGGAAAATAGGCTTGACAATTGCCGTCCACGGATTAATTTCCTAGTTAGGAAACTGGTCCCAGCAGGGAAAACGGCCAGTGTCGGGGCAACAGACTGCTCACGCTAGAGCACCACTCTAGCATCACGCGGTTCTTGGCGGACCGAGCAATGCTCAGTGAAACCGAACAACTCGAACGTCTGCGAAAGGGGCCACTCGAATTCCCGCCGCTATTACTGGAACTACTCAGCGTTCAAGCTAACTTGGCTGGCAAACCGGGGCTGCGGGCCGACGCCATCCTCTCAGTGCGATGGCGTGAGCGCTGCTACCGCTTCATCGTCGAATGCAAAGCGAGGTCGACCCCGAAGATCCTGCGGGAATGTGTTGCCCAAGCCGCCGCCTACGCCGACCCACCTGACACATACCCGATGATCATGGTCCCGTATCTGTCGCCTGCCCAGCTCAGGGACCTTGAAGCCAACGAGATAAGTGCCATCGACGCCTGCGGCAATGGCATCATCGTCGTCCCCGGTGAACTCCTCGTCCTAAAGTCCGGAGAGCCGAACCGTTACCCAGACTCCGCTCCGCTTAAGAACCCATACGGAGGTGTATCGTCTCTCGTGGCCCGGGTGTTTCTACTCGAACCCGAGTTCGACCGGGTATCCGATATCCGGGCCGCGATCGAAGCGCGCGCCGGGCGGCTGGGGCTCCCCACGGTGTCGAAGGCACTCAAGCGCCTCGAAGACGACTTGATTGTCGGACGCAGCACCGGACGGATCCGTCTGCTGCAACCCGGGAAGTTGCTGGAGAAGCTCGTTCGGAGCTACCGGGCGCCGAAAGTCAGTCGGCGATTCGTTGGCAAATGCACAATCGAAGCGTCCGGTGAAGCGATGGAGGGGTTGCAGACCATCGCGCGACGCAAGAACGTGCAACTGATACTGACCGGTGTGAGCTCTGCGGAGGCGTACGCGTGTTCAGCAAGCATGGCGCCGTACTCGCTGTACTGTTCCGACGTGCAGAGCGTTGTGGAGTCGCTCGGGGACCGATTCCGCGAGACGTCCCGCTTTCCCAATCTCGAACTGGTCGAAACGCGCGATCAACTGGTCTACTTCGATCCGCGTCGAGACGCCGATTTTCCGTGGGCGAGCCCGATTCAAACGTATTTGGAGCTGATGTCAGGGGACAAGCGTCAACGTGAGGTCGGCGAGCAAGTCAAAGGTCGCATTCTCAAGGAGATGTCCAACGCCCAGACCGATGTTCAATGATACCGAATTGCGGACGGCGCTGCTCGACCTGCTCTTTGAGCTGGGTGAACTGGCCCGCGCCCTCATTCTGGCCGGCGGCTACGGTCTCTTCCTCAAGCAGGTCCATCTCCTTTCAGACGATGTACGCACGCTCCTGGCTCGTGATCTGTGGCCCGAGGCACGGAGTACGGAGGATCTGGACATTTTTCTCCCGGCCGAGCTGCTTGCGGATGCGGCGTCGTTTGACGACATCCGCCCAGCGTTTGATCGGCTGGGATACGTCCCGGTCGAAACGGCTAAGTACTATCAGTTTGTCAAGCTGCTTCCCGGCAGCCGCAACGTCAAGATCGACCTGCACTGTGGGCCGATGGAACCCTCAATCCGATCCGATGTGATCAAGCGCGAGAGTGGCACGAGCGCGCGCCGGGTTCGGCCGAGGGGGGCCCGAAGCAAGCTGCACGGGCGTTCGACCGACGAAGCCTTGGGACTTGAAGACGGAGACGTGCAGATACCGCTCGACGGGTTTCGATCGAACGGCGAGTCCTATTCCGCACGGATCCGGCTTCCCGCGGCTTTTCCGTATCTGATGATGAAGCTGCACGCGTTCCACGACCGCGAAGACGGCGGCGACCACGTTCAAAGCCAGCACCACGTCATGGACCTGTATCGCATCGTCGCCATGATGACCGAAGAAGAGTACAAGCATGCAAAAGAGCTGGCGAAGCAGTTTGCGGATGCGCCCAAGTTCCGTGAAGCGAGCCAGGTGGTCTGCGAAGAGTTCTCAACCAAAGAAGCAGTGGGCATTATCCGGCTGCGCGAGCATCCGCTGTTTCGGGCAGACACGAAACCCGCCGAGTTCCTTTCCGTGCTACAAGAGTTATTCGCGATCTAGTAGCCATGCGACCGTGCAACGACAAAGTCCGTGTCCAGGGCGAACAGAGGCAGGCGGTGCCGGAATCGCAGATGCTGGATGCGCTGCTAGCTGAATGCCGCGTTTTCGCGGCAAAGGTCCAACGCGACCAGGCGCATCTCTAGACCGTCGATATGGATATCCGGGCGCCAACGCTGGTGCTTCAACCAGCCGGTAGTCCGCGCGTAGACGTGGGGCCGTAAGATGTTGTCGCCCACAACGAGTAGGTCAGACACATACTCTGGAGACATGTCATGTTACTGCTAGGGGAGCTGTCATCTTTTCACGAGCTCTGGCGCACGATGGCTTGGACGCTCTCGGGGATTGGGACCGTTGTCGTGGGCGCGCTGGCACTGTTCGGCGAGCAGATTAGGAATCGTCTATTCGGGCCACGGCTAACTCTCGCGATTCAGTGCGCCGTGCAAAGGCGCGTGTCTTCAGTGGGAGAGGATACCCACCCGGCAACTTTCGCTCCAGCCGGTAGCAATCGGAGCAGTCGTGGAGGTAACGAAGCGGCTGAAGCCTTCGGTGTAGAGGGTCGCATGGC
>JAUWNI010000011.1 GCA_030612705.1 Phycisphaerae bacterium
ACATCCTATTTTATCACAACGGTCGGCCGAAGCGGCGTTTTTTTCAACGATATGTCGATTCGTCCACGGCGGGCGGCCGAGCCGCGGCCGGGACTGAGCCGCGTAATCAGAGCCCGAAGCGTAAGCCCGTAGGGCAGGCCGCGGACCGTAGAGCCAACTTGCTATTCGAATGGGGCGTCGCCAACTGGGAACGTCTCGCACGCAAGAATGCGAGGCCTGCCTTCGCGTGCTTCTTCTGCGATAGAGCCGGGCCGTCCCCGGCCCGGAAATCCGGCGTGAGGACACGCCGGCTCTATTCGAGCCCATTCCCTCTTATGGGCAGGTCGTCCCATACACACTCAGCAGCGCCGCCAGGTCGGACAGGTCGACGTCGCCGTCGGCGTCGATGTCGCCGTCTTCATAGGTCGCGCCGGCGGTCGTTCCATAATTGGCGAGGAGCTGTGCCAGGTCGGCCAGGTCGATGTCGTTGTCGCCGTCGAGGTCGCCGAGGCATTCACACTCGTCGGGGATTCCGTTGTTGTTGATGTCCTGGCTGGTGCCGTCGGCGATGTCGCATTCGTCGAGAATGTCGTTATCGTTGCAATCCGAGCACCAGGGGCTGCCGTCGCAGTCGGCGAGGTCGTCCGTGTCGTCGATGCCATTGTCGTTGCAGTCGGTAAAGCTGAAGTTCAGGGCGACGTATGCGTCGACGATGCCGTAGCCGCGAACGTAAAGCGGGTCATACGTTCCATTGGCCACATAGTCCTGGGCCGTGTAGAAGAGCTGGCCGCGCATCCGGTTCACCGACCATTCCGGGTGAGCGCCCGATAAGCACGCCACGGCACCGGCCACCAGCGGGGTCGAAAGCGACGTCCCGCTGGCATAGCAATAACCGCTCGGCTCGTAGGGCCAGACCGTGATCGTGTCCACGCCCTGGGCGAGCAACTCCGGCTTGACCCGGCCGTCGGCGGTCGGACCGTCCGAGCTGAAGCCCGCGATGTAGTCCCAGGCATCCACCGCGCCGCATGAAATCACCTGAAACGCGTCGGACGGCGCGATCAGGTGCGACGTGCCCGGGTTGCTATCGTGATATTCATTGCCGGCCGCCGTGCAGCACACCAGACCGTTGGCCGTGGCGGTATTGACGGCGATAGTGGTGACGGCGGTTTGGCCGTCGAGGTCGCCCTGCGTGTACCAGTCGATATAGCCGAGGGAGGAAGTTGCCAGGTCGGCGCCGTTCGCTTCGATGAACTCCAGGCCGGCAACGTAGTAGTCTTCCTCGGCCGGATACTCGTCGGTGACGTCTTCGGTTTTGGCCAGGACGAACGAAGCGTTGTACGCCGACCCGACGTATGTATCGGGGTGGTAAGCTCCGAGCGTACCCAGGATAAGCGTGCCGTGGACATGCTGATCCGGGTCATCGCCGTACTCGTAGCTCGTATCGCCGTCGTTGTCCAGAAAATCCCACTCGGCCAGTACGTTGAGCGCGTGCCCCGAATAATTGAACGCCTCGTGGCTCCGCTCGAAGCCCGTGTCGAGTATGCCGATCACGACGCCCTGACCCGTATACCCGGCGTCGTGGACGGCGATCAGGTTCATCTGCTCCAACTGCTCTTCAGCATACCCGTAAAACCCGCGTCCCGGCCCGCGCGGGCCGTTCCCGAACGCTATCGGGTCCGGCTCGATCAGCCGCGAGCGGAGCACCGGCTGCAACTGCCTGACAAACGGCAGCTCGGCAATCGCTTCCAGCCGTGCCTGGTCGGCGAGCACGCTTACCGCGTTGACCCACCGGCTGGTTGTCCGCTGTTGTGCCCCGGTCGTCGTTACCGCGTCAATGTACAATTGCGCGACGGGAAGATCGCGCTCGTCGAAAAGGCCCGGGGCCGTGCGGCGCAGTCGGCGACGCTCGATCGCACGGGGGTTGTACCGCGAAGCCACCTGCTCAAGCGCGTCGGCATAAGCTTCGCGCGAGTCGATACCCTTGTCAGTGAAAAGTACCCACGCTCTCACCGGTCCGCCCGTTTCGTCGAGCAGCCGCGTCAACGTTGCGTGCAGTTTCGAGCCCCGCTGTGCCCGCGATGAGTCCGCGGTAACCAGACAACTCACGATAAACAGCGTCATCAGGCTGGAAATAAGCCCCTTTCGACGTGTTGACATTTTCCCACCTCCTTGGTTCTGAAGTACTCCCAAATCAGCGCGCGCGCGTGATGGGCGTACTTCGACTAATCAATACTTGTGCAATTATATCACGATTGAATTGTCCCATGCGTACTAAATAACCATGCGCGATGCCGCGCCGCGATTTATCGGGCTACAACCCAAGCGCGGCAACAAAGGTCCCTCTTCATTTACGCGTTCAGGCCGCTATCAACACGTTGTCCCGTACACGGCCAGCAGCTCTGCCAGGTCGGACAAATCGACGTCGCCGTCGCCGTCGAGGTCGCCGTCCTCGCGTACCGCGCCGCTGGTCAAGCCGTAATTGGCAAGTAGCTGCGCCAGGTCGGCCAGATCGATGTCGCGATCCGCGTCGAGGTCGGCTACGCAGCCGAACTGAACCAGGTCGACACCGTCGGGATTCGGCTGCCCCACCACGGCCACGCCCAGCCAGTTGTCGAAGGCCATGTGCGTCGGCGAGGCGGTCAGCGGCGTGCTGTCGACAAACGCCGACGTCGGCCCCGTCGCGGCAATACGGTGCAGCTCGCTCTCGGTCGACGCCGCGTACAGTGTGCCGTCCGTCCAGGACAGATACGTCTCGGCCGGCGAGCCGCTGCCAAAGAGCAGCGTTTGTACGAACGTGTTGGTCGAGGTATCCAGCACGCGGATACTGTCATTCTGCCCCTGATTGGCGACGTAGACGTACGAACCCAAGCCGTCCACGTTCACCATGACGGGGTAGTCCATGTTTCCGACGTTCGTGATCAGGTTCGAGTTCGCCCCGTCCACCTCGACGACCGAGAGGTTGTCGCTGAACACATTGGTCACGTATGCCCGGGTGTCGTCGGGCGAAAACGCCACGCGAATGGGGAAGTCACCCACCGGCACCGAAGCGACCCGCGTGAACGTTGTCGTATCGAACAAATTCAGCCGATCGTCGAAGCTGGCGCACACCGCCAGGATGGAGCCGTCGTGACTCAGCTCGATGCCGCTGAGGTGCGTGCCCACCGAGCCGGTCTCGCCGGCGCTCGGTTCGGCCACGATGCTGCTGTTTGCTCCGTCAAGATGGATGAAGCTGATTCGGTCGCCGCTGGCAACGTTCAGGACGTACGCGTACTGCCCGTCCGGCGAAATCCGCACGCGCATCGGCCGGCGATAGATGTACAGCGACTTTACGACGGTGTCCGTCGAGAGATCGACGACGCGGACGTAGTTGGCGTCGGCGGCGCAGACGACGGCATAGGCGTTGTCGGGCGTGAATGCGGCCTCGTAGGCCCGGTCGCCGACGTCAACATAAGAGCGGACGGAGCGGGTGTTCATGTCGATAATCGAGATGTTGCGCGAGGTAAGGTTGCAGGTAATCGCCAGCCGCCCGTCGGCCGAGACCGCCACGTTTCGCGGCGCGTCGCCTTCGGGGACGGGACCGCTGAGCGAGTAGCCTTCGAAGTGCCCGGAAGAACCGTTGATGTTGTAGAGCTGGACATCCTCGCGGAAGCGGTTGTTCAGCGCGACGGCCCGGTACTCGGTCGGGCTCGTCGCCGACTCGGCGCACGCCGCGAACGTCATCGTCTTCACGATCGACTGCGTGGCGATGTCGATCACGCGCGCGTTGTAGTTCGATACGAACGCGTATAGCCCGTCGAACGACAGTTCGATGTCGCCCACCACGCCGGTGTATAGTGTCGCCGTGCGGGCTCCGGTGGTCAGGTTCGTGAAGATGGTGTTGTTGCTGATTGCCGCCAGGGCGTGCGTTTTGTCAGGCGTGAGACGGACGATCTGGTTTTGAAGCGCGTCGCCCGTGGAGAACGAGTCCGTGACGGTGAGCGTTGTCAGGTCGATCGTCGTCAGCATGCCCGGATTCGTCTCGTGCGAGACGACCGCCAGCGTGCTGTCATTGCTGATGTCCACGGCGCGCGGGCCCGCCGAGACCGGGAGCAATGCCAACTCGGCACCAGTCGCGCGGTCATAGATCGCGACCTGATCGTTTCCCCCATCCGGGAGAACGATCTTCGTCCCGTCCGGCGACAACGCGAACTTCGTGAAGATGTTTCCGAATATAACCGGTTCGGGAGTGGAGAACCAACCGATGACGCCCTGCGGGGTGCTGTCGAACGTCAACACCTCGGACTGCGCGTCAAGATCGATGATCGAGAACGTCGAGCTCACGGCATCGTTGATTACGCCCACGACCGCGAAGCTGCTGTCCGGCGTGACGGCGACGCGAAACGGCTGCTCGCCGGTGATCGGAACGTTGGCGATCAGCGTCCGCGTCGCGATATCGATCACCGACACATCGTTGCTGAACACGTTCGGCACGACCGCATAACGGTTGTCGGGCGTGACCGCCACGTGCACCGGGAAGTCGCCGACCGTCACCGTGTCCGTGATCGTCTGCGTCGCGACATCGAAGAACATCACGTTGTCCGTGTCGCGATTGGCGATGACGGCGGCGGTGCCGTCGGCCGTAAACGTCACCTCGCGCGGCATGTCGCCTTCCGGATCGTCGTTGACCGTCAGGTATTCGCTGCTGAGCCGGGGGCCACTGATGCCGGCCGATGGAAACGCCCGCATGTCAATCGATTCGGGGCTCGCCCAGACCACGTTCTGGAGCCCGGGTTCGCCATCGCTCGAAACCGTCTCTGAATTTGGATCGCCGACCGCCGGGCCAACTGTCCAGATAAAGATGCAAACACTTGCAACTACGCTTGTCGATCGTCTCATGAGCTTCTTACCTCCGTCGTGTGCAATGACATTCCGTAAACCATTAATGACCAAGTGATATGGAAACATCCGCCCGCGAAAGGACGAGGCCGTTCGCAGACTTCCACGATAGGAAATCTTCCCCCGCCCTGTCAAACACAATGTTGCTCACTTTGCCCGAAAGACGAGGTTGTACCTCGACTTCCGAAGTCGAAGATCCACGCTAATGTGTTTGCGGGGGCTTTCGTAATTCGTAGACCGTGTGCGACGTGAAAAACTCTCATAAACCCGGCACGCGCGTAAAAATGCGCGTGCAACGCGCCGCCCGCGACCCGCCGAAACCTACCATTTCCGCACGCTCGATCGTGAGCCCCACCCGGCGGCAGATTCGCTCAAATCGGGCGATCGTCAGCCGATTCACCTGGGGGAGTTCATCCAATTCCCGCCACTTGTTCGGCTTCTTGTTCCCGTTCTCATCCAGATCCCAGTGTTTGGGCACGAACTCCGGCGAGTCGTAGATCCGCGCGCATGTGTCGATCAGCACGCGTTCCGAGAAGAACACGTGTGCCCACGGGATCGGTGCCAGACTGTTGATGTGTGGACCGTACGGGTTGAACCAGGGCACCCAATGAATGAGCACCCGCCCGCCGGGACGCAGCACATGCGACCACTCCCGGATGATCGTCTCGTACTCCATCACGTGTTCGAGCACGTCGAAGCACAGGATCACGTCAACCGAATCGTCCGGCAGATCAATCGCGTGTTCGTTGCTTGCCGTGAGGAATCGCGGCTGAACCGCAAGTTCGAGCGAGCGTGCGCGGGCCTTGGCGGACTCGATCCGGTCCGAGTCGAGATCAATCCCGGTAACGCCGCGCGCCCCCAGATTGGCGAGATAGGTGCATAATCCGCCGTGCCCGCAGCCGAAATCGAGCACATCCAGGTTAGTCAGGTCTGTCGAACGGAAGTATGTCTTGTATTCCTTAACAAGCGTCGCGGCCCGGTGCTCTTCGTAGTCGGCTTTCCGCAATGACGCCGGATTAGCGCCCGCGTCGCCTGGCCGGCGCGCGCGGATCATGCGCCGGGCGATGCGAAAACAAAGCCAGCCGGGTAGTCCCATGAAAAGCCCTTTCGTTTCGTATGCCGCCCTCGGTTCAGAACCGACGGGGCACACATTGTGTAAGGATAACGTCGCTACGGCCGGGTGGAACCCGTCCTATTAAAGCTTGACGCCGCGAAATAAAGCCGGTACCAAAACACGCGTGCTCGTGCTGTGCGCCCGGGCACATTGAGCGTGTAACCGAAACGTCATGCTTGTGAGCAAGTCCCATGACCAAGATACTGGTACTCGATCCCGATTCGTGCACGAGTTGTCGCTTGTGCGAACTGGCCTGTTCCCAGCGTAACTTCGGCGTCTTTCGCCCATCACTCTCGCACATCCGGGTCGCGATCAACGCCGAGGACGCGTTTTACTTCCCGATGGTCTGCATACAGTGCGACGATGCGCCCTGTATTGAGGAATGTCCCACCGAAGCTCTCGTACGTGATCCCGATACAAACGCGGTCGTCGTCGTGGAGGAAAATTGCACCGAGTGCGGGCTCTGCGAGTCGGCCTGCCCGTACGGAGCGATCCGCGTCTTCGACGGCCGGGCACACAAGTGCGATCTTTGCGGCGGCGATCCGGAATGCGTGCGGTTCTGCGCCGCTGGAGCGCTGCGTTACGAGTCTGGGGAATCGTGGCCACGGGAGCAGCGCCAGGCCTACGCCGAACAACTGCGCAACCTGGCCGAGGAGGTCAAGGCATGAACGCATACACGGGCAAAGTGCTGAGAGTCGACCTGGGTAGCCGAACCACGCGCGAAGAGCCGATCGATCCGAAACTAGCCCGGGAGTTCATAGGTGGCAGAGGCCTGGCCTCCAAAATCTATTGCGACGAAGTCGATGCCGAGGTCGATCCGCTCGATGCCGACAACAAGCTCATCTTCGCCACCGGATCGCTCACCGGCACGTCGGCCATGTGCGGCGGCCGGTTGATGGTCGTCACCAAGGGCGCGCTGACCGGGACAATCGCCTGCTCGAACGTCGGCGGGACGATCGGCCCCGAGCTTAAGTACGCCGGCTTCGACATGATCATCTTCGAAGGCAAAGCCGCCGAGCCGGTCGTTCTCGTGATCGACGACGGCAAGGTCGAGCTGCGTTCGGCGGTCGAGTTGTGGGGTAAAAACGTCCACGAAACCGAGGACGCCCTGCACGCGCAACTCGGCGCTGGTTTCAAGTTCATGAGCATCGGTCCGGCCGGTGAGAAGCTCGTACGCTTCGCCTGTGTCATGAACGACAAGGGCCGCGCCGCCGGCCGATCGGGCGTCGGTGCCGTCATGGGTTCCAAGAACCTCAAGGCCGTCGCCGTCCGCGGCACGGGCGGCGTGACCGTGGCGAAGCCGGAAGGATTTCGGACCGCCTGCCTCGACGCGCTCGACGTGCTGATGAAGGCGGAGATTACCGGCAAGCTTTTGCCGCAACTTGGGACCGCCGTGCTGGTCAACGTCATTAACGACAGCGGCATCTTCCCGGCTCGCAATTTCCAGCAGGGACAGTTCGACACCGCCGGAAAGATCAGCGGCGAGACGATTGTCGAGCAGATCCTCGTGCGGCGTCGGGCTTGCGTCGCCTGCCCGATCGCCTGCGGGCGGGTGACGGCGTTGCCGGACGGGAAGTTCACCGGGCGCGGCGACGGGCCGGAGTACGAAACCATCTGGGCGCTCGGTGCCGACGTGGGCGTCGACGACCTCGCCGCCGTCACCAAGGCAAATTACATCTGCAACGAGCTCGGGATGGACACCATCACGGCCGGCGCGACGATCGCCTGCGCGATGGAGCTGTTCGAGAACAGTGCGGTCTCGGAAAACGAAGTCGGCGGCCCGCTCCGCTTCGGCGACGCCGAGGCGGTGGTCAACATGATGACCAGGATCGGCAATCGGCGGGGCTTCGGCGACGTGTTGGCCGAAGGCGCGGCCCGCGTGGCCGACAAGTACGGCCGGCCCGATTTATTCATGGGCGTCAAGAAGCAGGAATTTCCCGCCTACGACCCGCGCGGCACGCTCGGGATGGGGCTGCAATACGCCACCTCCAACCGTGGGGCCTGCCACGTGCGCGGCTATCTGATCGCCCCGGAAATCCTGGGGTTCCCGGTGAAGGCTGATCCGCACACCTCCGAGGGCAAGGCAGCGCTGACTATTCTTTTCCAGGACCTAACCGCCGTCATCGATTCGTCGGGTATCTGCCTGTTCACGGCGTTGGGCATGGGCGCTCCGGAATTGCTGGCCATGCTCAAGACGGGGACCGGTTTCGACTATGACATGGACGAGATGATGCAGGCCGGCGAGCGCATCTGGAACCTCGAACGCCTGTTCAACCACCGCGCCGGCTTCAGCGGGAAGGACGATACGCTGCCCAAGCGTCTGCTGGACGAGCCGCTGACCGGCGGTCCGGCCAAGGGAAAAACCGTCCCGCTCGATAAGATGCTCACCGAGTACTACCGCCTTCGCGGCTGGGATGTTGAGGGCCGGCCAACGCGGGAAAAACTGACCGCACTGGGACTGTGAATGGGTAGGGTTCGCTATGCTGACGTACGTGTTTAGCATGTGCCTCGAGAGTCCCGAAGGGACGGAAGATAATAGCCCAGGGCGTGAGCCCTGGGGTAAGGGAGCGATTTGTGTCGAAAGCCCCGGAGGGGCGACAGGAACGCGGCGCGTGTCGGGAACTCTCTATCGCCCTTCCAGGGCTCTCATCACCGAACGTCACACTCTCCGGGGGCTCACGCCCTCGGCTACTGACTATCGCCCCTCACGGGGCTGCAACGCTAGACACGTACTACACCCCCGGTTACTAGCTGCCGCCCATCCGGAGTTGATACGCTAAACACGTATGTGCGGACCGTTTATGCCGTGTGACCCGCAGGAGCTTCGTAATGCGACCTGTTGTCAGGTTCTTGGATGACGAACTGCTCGTGCGCATCATCGCGGAGGCGCGCACCATCCTCTGCAAGCTGGGCGTGGAAATACACAACGACAGCATCGTTGCGATGCTCGCGGATCACGGCGCCAAGGTCGATCCGGAAAAAAACCGAGTTTTTCTTACGGACGATATCATCGACAAGGCGCTGGCCGCCGCTCCCGGTTCGTTCCAGCTTTACGACGTACACGGCCGCCGAACGCACGACCTGTCCGGCCATAACGTTCATTTCACGCCCGGCTCGGCCGCTATCCACGTCCTCGACAACGAGACGAACACGATCCGCACGCCGACGACGGGGGACGTCGTCGAATACGTCAAGGTTGTCAGCCAACTCGATCATCTCGCGTCGCAAAGCACGGCCATCGTCCCCGGCGACGTGCACCAAAACATCTCCGACAGCTATCGGCTTTTCCTCAGCCTGATGTATTGCGAGAAGCCGGTCGTCACCGGTACGTTCACGATCGACGCGTTCAACATCATGAAGGATCTCCAATTGGCGGTGCGCGGCTCTAGGGAGGAACTGCGGGTCAAGCCCCTGACCATCTTCTCCTGCTGTCCCACCGCGCCGCTGAAGTGGAGCGACGTTACCTCGCAGAACGTTGTCGATTGCGCGAAATACGCCATCCCGGTCGAGTATATCTCGATGCCGCTGGCCGGCTTCGTCGCCCCGGTCACGCTGGTCGGGTCGCTGATCCAGCATACCGCCGAGACTATCAGCGGCATCGTCATCAGCCAGCTCACGAATCCCGGCACGCCGGTGCTTTATGGCGGCTCGCCGGCGATCTTCGACGTACGTTACGAGACGACGCCGATGGGTGCGATCGAGACGATGATGATCGATTGCGCGTATAACGAGATTGGCAAGCACCTCGGTCTGCCAACGCAAGCGTACATCTCGCTGAGCGACGCGAAGCAGCTCGACGCCCAGGCCGGGCTCGAATCGTCGATGGGCGCGACGCTAGCGGCGTTGGCCGGCATCAACAACATCTCCGGCCCCGGCATGCTCGATTTCGAAAGTTGCCTGAGCCTTGAGAAACTCGTTGTGGACAACGAGATCGCCGGCATGACGCTGCGCATGATTAAAGGCATCGAGCCGAAGGACGACTTCCCGGCCCTGCCGATATTCGAGGAGCTACTCAAGGAGCAGTACTTGTTGATATCGAAGCATACGCGCCGGCATCTCAGGCAGGAGCACTATTTCCCCGGTCCCGTGATCGACCGGGCCAATCGGTCGAGGTGGATCGAGGAGGGCGGCGTGTCGCTGCGCGAGCGGGCCCATCGCGAGGTGACGCGACTGCTCGCTGATTATCAACCATCGGAATTGTCGGACGACGTAAAGAAGGACCTCACCCAGCGGATGGAACACGAAGCCCGACGATGGGGAATGGACCAATTACCACACCGGCAAGACGCCGGTGCCACAATGTAGCGGCCGGCGCCTCGCCGGCCGAACCGCCACAGCCGGGGGCGGCTGTGCCACACAGCAGAGCCGGGGCGTCCCCGCCCCGGAAAGCAGGTGCTACACACTTCACAGCCGGGGGCGGCTGTGCTACACGGTGATTATGATTGAGTTGCTTACGTTTTCGACCGACGACCTGCGGCCAAGCCGGGATCAGGTGCTCCAGAATCAGGGTATCCCGGCGGGAGTGGCCGTTCCGGCGGAGATAGACGCACTCTGCTCAAATGCGATCGATCTCATGCTCGAGATTGCCGCACCGGCCGGCGTGCTGCTCGAAATCTCCAAGCCCGATTTCGCGACGGTTTACCAGGGGCAGGGGCAGAACGAAGCGAGCACACCCGTCGGCGATATCTTTCCTCGCGCCGAGAACCTCGCACTTTTCGCCGCCACGCTCGGCCAGGGCGTCAGTCGGGAAATCAAGAACCTTTTCGAGTCCAATGATCTCGCGCTGGCCGCGATGTTCGACTCCGCCGCCTCGGCCGCCGCCGACAGGCTCGGCGAGCTCGCGGAAATCCGCTTTGCAGAGTTCCTTGACCAAAACGGACGAAATACACCAGAGACTTGCGTTTTGCGCTACAGTCCGGGCTACTGCGGCTGGCACATCAGCGGCCAGAAGAAGCTCTTCGAATTCCTGCATCCGGAGCAGATCGGCCTGACACTGAGGGACAGCTCGCTGATGGAGCCGTTGAAATCGGTCTCGGGAGTAATCATTGTCGGGCCGAAGGAGATTCACAGCTTTCCAATGTCCTATCCGTTTTGCAGCCAGTGCGAGACGCGCGGCTGCCGGGAAAGAATTCGCATGCTGTCGGCAGACTGAACCAGACAGCGGATGCCAGGAGAATTGACTTGAGCATCTTGACGGAAATCGTGGAAAACCTGATCGTCGGCGACGATGAAAAAGTGTCGGCCCTCACCCAAAAAGCGATCGACGACGGCGTCTTGCCCAAGCAGATCCTCGATGACGGTCTGATCGCCGGCATGAACACGATCGGGCAGCAGTTCAAAAACCACGAGATTTTCCTGCCCGACGTGCTGATGGCGGCCAGGGCCATGTACGCCGGCATGGACAAGCTCAGGCCGTTGCTGCTAAAGGAGGGGATCCCCTCGCCCGGCAAGGTGGTGCTCGGCACGGTGCGGGGTGATCTGCACGACATCGGCAAAAACCTGGTCGGCATCATGCTCAAGGGGGCCGGCTTCGAGGTCATCGACCTCGGCAACGACGTCTCGCCCGAGAAGTTCATCCAGACCGCTCGCGAGCACGACGCCGCCGTCATCGGCATGTCCGCGTTGCTGACGACCACGATGTCGGCGATGAAGGAGGTCACCTACCAGCTTAAGGAAGAGGGGCTCGCCGGGAGGATCAAGGTAATCGTCGGCGGTGCGCCGGTCTCGGCGGAGTTCGCGGTCGAGATCGGCGCCGACGCACACGGCTATGACGCCGCCAACGCCGTCGAGCGCGTTAAAAGCCTCATCAGTGAGAACTGAGATGAAACCGCTGCTGGAACGGATCAGGATGGGTGAAACGCTGGTCGCCGACGGCGCGATGGGCACCATGCTGTTCGCGAAGGGCGTCGAGTCCGGGCAGTGCCCCGAGCTGGTCAACTTGAACAGCCCGCAACTCCTCGAGGAAATCGCCGGTCTGTATTTCGACGCCGGCGCCGACATTCTCGAAACGAACACATTCGGCGCTTCTCCCTTGAAGCTCGCGCAGTACGGCCTCGAAGACAAAATGGCCGAGATGAACCGTGCCGCCGTCCGGGCCGCGCGCAACGTGGTCGGCGAGCGTGCCTATGTGGCCGCGTGCTGTGGCCCGAGCGGCCGGATCCTGAAACCCTACGGCGACTGCGATCCCGAGGAGGTGTACGACGGTTTCGTTAAACAGATGATCTGCCTGATCGAGGCGGGTGCCGATTGCATCTGCGTCGAGACGATGATCGATCTGGCCGAGGAAGTCCTGGCGGTCAAAGCGGCCAGGTCCGTCTCGCCGACGATTCCCGTCACGGCGACCATGACGTTCGACGCCACGCCACGCGGGTTTTTCACGGTAATGGGTGTGACGATCGAGCGGGCCGCCGCCGGGTTGCGGGAAGCCGGCGCGGACGTGATCGGCTCGAACTGCGGCAACGGGATCGAGGACATGATTGAGATTGCCCGCCAATTCCGCCGGTGCGGCGATATGCCGCTGATCATCCAATCGAACGCGGGTCTGCCCGAGCTGAAGGACGGCCACCCCGTCTATGGCGAAACGCCCGAATTCATGGCCGAAAAGGCCCACGAACTGCTTGATATCGGCGTATCAATCATCGGCGGTTGCTGCGGCACCACGCCGGAACACACGCGAGCCATTCGACAAATGGTTGATTCATCAATCTATGAGTAGCGTCGGCCCCCTGTGGCCGACGTCGGCCATCAGGAAACGTTCATCTATCTACGTCGGCCGCGGGGGGCCGACGCTACAACCCGAAAGCCAAGGTGTCACAGAGCATTAGCACGCGTATACCACAGTCCCGCCAATGTGAAGCCGAACACGACGATGCTTGCCAACGGACACAGCAGTCTGCCGATGATGTCCGGGACGGCGCCGGCTTGATCTGGTGAAGTGTTGTTCCGGTCAAGCTGTTCATCCTCGGGATTGGGCGGCGTACTTCCGGATTGCTCGGATTGCGGGTCAGCCGGCGACGAATTCGGGTTGTCCGCGTCCGGCGGCGTTTCGTCGTCACTCTGTTCGTTGTCGTCACCGTCACCGCCGCCGGCTGAGCAGTCGGGTGTTTCGGCAACGCCGCAGCCGCAGTTGCCGGGGCTGATCTTGTTCGGGTCGTTCGGACAATCGTCGTTGCAGTCGCTGACACCGTCGCCGTCGCTGTCCCTGTCGGGTCTTCCGCACCCACATGCCCCGGGCGTGCTCTTGAAGCGGTCGTTCGGGCATTCGTCGTAGCAGTCGGTCACGCCGTCACCGTCGCTGTCGGCGCCGGCGATTGCACAGCCGCACTCGTCGGGCACGATCTTGAACGGATTGTCCGGGCACATATCGTGGCAGTCGGGCACACCGTCGCCGTCGCTGTCCGTATCAGGCGTTCCGCAGCCACAGGCGCCGGGGGTGGTCTTGTCAGGATCGTTCGGGCAGCCGTCTTCACTATCGGGCACGCCGTCGCCGTCCGAGTCGGGGTTTGGTCTGCCGCATGTAGCGGCCAGCAACCCCGCCGGCCGAACCGCGCGGGCTGAAGCCCGCGGCTCTGTCTCACTAGTAAAAACCGGGTCGCCTTGCACGTGTGTACTCGATAGTGCGAGGACGGCGATTACTCCGAGTATGCACGGTATCAGGTTGTGGCGTGACATGCCGTACCTTCCTCTCCGCACGGTCGGCGTCTACTACGTACCGGCCGCCACAAGCGGCGCGCAACTTCTCCACCTAAACGGCGTTGGAAGTGACGTGACTCACTTTATCGGAAGGCTGCCCTGTACCCCTTACTCTCGTATAGCACAAATCAGTCCGTGAATGCAATAACTATCTGATGTTCCAGGCTGAAAACTGCGGCATTTCCGAGGGAATGCAAGGCTCCGAACGTTAGTTCGAATCCGCCACGAGCACGCGCGGGGCGGACGGTTGGATCTCCACCCGTACCGGCGTATCTTCGGCGCGAACCGTCGGTGGTGGAAACCGGCATGCCCCGGGGCGGACCGGGACGATTACATATTCGTGTATCTGTCGCTGGTCCGCGGTGAGCCGGGCGCTGCCGTAGGTGAGCGAATCGAGCCACAGTTCGCGTTGCGCTCCGATTTGCTGGAAGTCGCTCCAGTCCCCCGTGTGCGTGTGGCAGTTGCCGGGCAGACGTTGCTCCCACCGAACGCGTGTCAGCGGACGGGCGAGTGAGAATTCCTCCTGGACCAATACGGATCGCCCCGGCGCAATGTACTCGCCAGGCTCGATTTCGATCCGTATCCATTGCGGTTGTCGGTCGCGGGGCAGGCCCGTTTCCTCGAAGGCGTCTTCTTGCGGACCCTCGTCCTTCTCCAACAGAAAGAGTCGGCGGCGAATTACGACGGGTTCCCGCAATGCGTCATCCGGGGCGGCATGGACGGCGTGGATGCGGTACGGAGCAGTGGCGCGGCGTTCTCCTTGCTCTGTCTCGACGATAAACGCCGCGACCGCGGAGCCGGGTTGTGCTGCTTCGACACGAGCGCGTAGTACGGCCGTGCCGGCGGGGGCGAGCGTGAGTTGGAGCGAATTTTTGTTGTCGGATTGTGCTGACTGGATGTTTTGGCCACGAGCGAGCCATTCTTCCATGTGCAATCCCGGGCCGCCGTCGAAGAATACGCGGGCCTGCACGGAAGTTAGCGTAGCATTTGTGATGGTTAGGACGGCGGTGCCGCGATCGCCGAGCGTGAGCTGCTCCGGCACATCGGCGGCGAGTTGTAAGCCATGCCGCGTGTCCAGGTCCAGCGTTTCGTACGCGAAGGCGCCGTCCGGAGTTTGAGCCGCGATCACCAGTCGATAAAGGCCGGGCTTGGTCGGCAAGGGCACCGTGAAGGAAGTCGGCTCGTTGCCGGCGGCTTGACTGTCGATCCAGAGGGTCGGGTTTCCGAAAAAGGCCCGTGCGAGTTGGGGTGACAGCTCGCGCGTCTCGATAATCACGTCGGCATCGGTTGATGAGTCAACTGTGGCAGAGGAAACGAACTGGATGCCCCCAGGCAGCAACATCAGGTCCGACCGTCCCTTGCCCGGTTGCCACGGCACACCCCCGCTGTTCAAGACATCCACGAGCCTGGCTGTCAGGATTGCGTCGTGGACCGGTTTTTGTCCACGCTGACAAGTGGCGGCGAGTTCGATTGTTTCACCCGGTGCCGCATGGCTCGTGCCGGCGAGCGAAAGCGTTAAGGCGTCATCATCGGCGGGTCGAACGTCCATGACGCTGACGATTTGGATACCGCTCTGAGCGAGCGTTGCCAACACGAGGCGCGTTTCGGCCGGGAACCGGTCTGGCAGCGGTATAAATACATCGGTCGGTCCGTCGAGCAACGGAAGTTGTCGCGCGGCGAGAGGGCCACCGGCTTCGAGCAGGAGCAGCAGCGGCTGTCGTCTCTGTCCGTCGAGCCGGACATGAACGTGCGGTCGATTGTCACGCAGTACGAAGCGCGCCTCGCAGCGCAGCGGCGATAAGTCCGGCGGGTCGGACTCGTCGCGGGCCGCAACTTGAATCGTGTCGCGGGTCGTCAGCGGCTTGCCGTCGATCCGCGGCAGAGATGCAACGAGTTCATGGGAGCCGGGCGCCGTCGGCCGCCAGGTTTCACTGCGCAAGCCGCTGACCGCGGGCAATAGTTGCAGGTCGGCAAGTGGCGCCCCGTCGCGCCAAACTGCGAGAGTCGGGCGCGGGCCGGCGGCCCGGCCGGTCGGGTCGAACCAGTTTACGGAGATGTGAAACGGCTCTCCGACGCGCGGCGAATCGGTTTCTCCGCGTAGCCACAGGTGGATCGGCTCGGGGCCGATCAGCATTTCCGCGGAACCCTGACAACGTCGGCCGTCCCACCCGGCCGCTTCGGTCCAGAGCCCGATCGCCAATGGTCCGTCGGGCAGGTCGAACGCGGAAAGTGGCTGCGTGTAATCGCACTTGCCTTCAGAGTTTAGCCGGAGGTTGCGACCGAACGCTTGCGAGTAGAGCGGCGCGTGTTTTGGATCCATCGTGGGCAAGCGCATGGCTTGGATTCGAGTGCCGGCGTACACAGCGGAAGCCGGCGTCCCCCACGGATACGCCGCCTCGATTTGTCCGGCTATGGTGTCGGCAGTGGGTGGTGCCCAGGGCGGCAGGTTGCAGCTTAATCGCAACGGGGTGGCGTCGGCGCGTGCCACGCGCACGTTCAGGGCCGAGAAAACGTTCTCGAGCGTCTGCCCATCGAGTCGGGCCGCGACACGCAGGGTTTTGTTCGCCATCGTCGCCGTGATTGGCAAACGCGTGAAGAAGGTGCCGGCGTTGGAAACCGCGAGGGTCGTTGTATCGAGAGCATTATCGAGAGCGTCGAGTAAGGTTAGTTCGACGGTTTGTGTCGGCTGGCCGGCGGTGGCATCGAACGATCCGCCCAACAGTCGGCCGAAGACGTGGATTTGCTCGCCGACGCGTGCTTCGGGCGGCCCGCCGACGAGGATCACGGCCGGCTTGCGTCGCAAATCACTGGTAATGGGTAATGTGCCATGACAAAGCGTGATTTCGTCGTCGGCCCGTACCAGGCAGACCCAACGCTTGTCGCGCAACATGCGTGCTTCGGGCGGCAACGGGAAGACCGTCGTGCCATCGATAAACCGCGGCTTCGTGGGCACGAACGACCCGTGCATCCAGAATCGGGCTTCATATTCCGTTTGATCCGCGGCCGTTGCGTGTTGGCCGCCGCGCGTGGCCCAGATGGCGGCGTGTCGGCCGCCGATGAAGACGGCGGCTTGCAGATCACCGGCCAGCACCAGCCGTTTGGTTACCACGGCGTTGCCGGCATCGTCGGTCGCGTGGGCCAGCACCACGACGGCGCCGACCGGGGCCTCGAACGTCAGCGGTTCATCGAGCATCTCGGCGTGCCACCAGTCGTGTTCTGTTGCAATCCTCGGAGTGAGGTCGCGGACGGCGACGAGCGCGCCGGTGGTAGGAAGTGTCCCCGGGGCGAGGCGCCCGTGACGCTGCTCCAGCCAGCCGGCCAGATCAACCCGCCGTACTTCGAGCGTTACGGCGGCGAGATTACGCGCCGCGAGTTTGACTTCGACACGCTGACCGATGGAGACCTGGCCGGGTACGTCCAGGATCAATTGCGGCCGCTGGATCGCGCGGCGTCGCTGCCGTGCCTGATGCGACAGCTCGCCCAGGTCGGCGGTCCGCACGCGCGCGTAGAGCGCGGACGCGTCCGCCCAGCGCCCGGCCGCTTCATAATGTTCGGCAAGTGTGAGACAGGCCCGCGCGGTCGTCTTCGTAACTTCCGCGCGGCCCGCTAGTGCTTCGAGCATCGCCGAGCCGTCCGCGACACCATCCTCGGTACTCAACAGATGCCGGGCCAGAATCAACTCGATGCGGGCGACGTCGGTCTCGCGGCCGGGCAGTTCGGCGGCCCGCTGACGCAATTCGCTGATACGCTCCGCGCGGACGCGGTCGGCCTCGGCACGATTTTCCGGGCGGGGGACGTCCATTTCCGGGACGGTCAGTTCCCATTCCCCGTGCCGCGCCCAGGCCTCCGCGAGCGCCACCAACGTTTCGGCCAACCGGTCCGTCTGTTTGCGGGCGGCGAACGTCTTGGTGGCCTGATTGAGGTGGTACAGCGCCGTCGCGGTCGCACTCAGCGAGGTCTGGGCGATGCCATAGGCAAGCTGACACTCTGGCCGCGTCAGCAGCGAGGCGTCCGCCTCGGCCAGTTGCGCCAGCCGCGCCCGCCCGTCGATCCGGTTGGAGCGGCCGGGCAATCGCATGGTTGCCATGGCGGCCAGGGCGGTGGCTTCGCGACGCAGGCGCGGATCGCGCGTGGCGGAGCCCAGTTGTTGACAGAGGCGTTGGACTTCGAGGAACTCGTCGGCGTAATAAAGCTCGAAAGCCGCGCCCAACTCCGCCGGCCAGGGCTCCGGCGGGAGCCGGCCGGCATGTTGAGCCGCCACGGGCGTCGAGCACAACGCCACGCTTGTCAGCACCATGAGCAGCATTCGGCCCCAGGGGTTGGTGGTTACGGAACGCGGATTTGCGTTGGTTTCCATTCGATTTCGCCGTGACAAAGGTTGTTACCTCGCGGATCCCGGCTATTAATCTCTTACTCGTGAAATCGTGTGCAAATTGGTAACGATAGCCGAAGGGTTCGGGGTTCGGGGTTCAGGGTTCAGTCAGTAACACCCATTCCCCGTGGCAAAGACTACGGCCGGTGGGGACTCTGGTACCCGTCCTCCCATTGGGGGGACACCCATTATGCCTCTCCTGAACCCCCAACCCTGAACCCTATTTGGTTCCGGCTACGCCGAGTTGGGGCTTGCAACGAACATTGTACGCGGTCGGGCAAGGGCGCGGGAGCCGTCAGCGGGCACGGACGAAGCGGTCGCGCGGGAGACCGGCTTCGGCAAGGACCGGCTCGATCTCGGCAAGGAAGCGCTTTGCGTCGGTGTAATAACCGGCCGTCGACCGCAGGCTCGGCAGCCGCTCCTTCCAGAAAGCATTGAAGCGTTGCATCATCACTTCGCGCAGATACTTCGCGAGCATGCTCGCCAGGGCCACGGGCAGATGGTGTTTGTCGGCATCGACGGCGAACTCGATGAACCAGTCGTTGTCGGCGGTGGCCAGACGGTAGCGGCTGCAACTCTCCGAGACCTCGATGATGTGCAGGTGCCGCTCGGGAAACGCCGCCGCCAGCAATGGGCGGTAGTTAGTCCGGCCGCCGAGCCGATCGACGCGCACCACCAGGTCCTGACCGCCGGCACGCCGGGCCGCGGACTGGATCAGCCGCAAGACCTGCTCGCTCAAGAGGGCGGCCTTGTTGCGTGTTTTGGCCACGCGCTGATTGAAGCGGTCTTCGGTCACGACCTCCGCCAACATGCCGCTACAGACCACGCCCGCCTCGGTCATGGTTCGTTTCAGACGCTCGGCGACGGTTTGGTATTTTGATTGCGCGCGATCGGTCGGCAGCGGCAGATTGAGATCGCGGTACCAGGGAAGAGCATTGGCCTCGGGAGGCCGTACGCCGAGCTCCGTCAGCAGAGTGTCGAACGTCGCGAGGTTCATCCCGGCGGCGTGGGCGAACGCGAGGACCGAACGTTCGAGCGTGCCGATGCCCTTCTTGCGGCTGTAGACGGCTTTCGAGTCGTTCACCGCCAGACGCCACTGGCCGCGCCGGACCGAACGTCTGACGCAATCCTGGAGTAACTGCCAATAATCAGCTTTGACGAGTTGAGGCTGGATGTTCCAGAGCGTCGCCCCGACCACCAGCGGGCCGAGCGTCGGGCCGTAACCGGCCTCGTCGATGCCGGCGACCAGCAGCACCCTACCACTCCAGTACGTAGAAGACCGCCGTGAAAATGCAGTCGGCCCCGATCAACATGACGATGCTCTTGACGACGGTGGTGGTCGTGGCCCGACCGACGCCCTCGGCGCCGCCGCGAACGTTCAGACCTTCGTAACAGGCCAGCGTGGCAATGATCGTGCCGAAGACGATCGACTTGGACAGCCCGGTCAGGTAGTCAGCCAGCCCGATCGCCTCGGCGGTCAGGTCGATGTAGGTTTGCGGGCCGATGTCGAGCACGTACACGCCGGTCAGGAAGCCGCCGAAGACGCCGACGACATCCGCCAGCGCGGTTAGCCCGATCATCATAATCGCGGTGGAGATAACGCGCGGAACGACCAGAAAGCGGATCGGATCGAGGGCGTGCGCCCGCAGGGCTTTGATCTCCTCGCCTTCGACCATCGCGCCTAGTTCGGCGGCGATCGACGCGCCCGCGAAACCGCTCAGCAGAATCGCCGTGATCAACGGTCCTAGTTCGCGAAAGACGGCGATCGCGACGACCGTCGCGGTCTGTTCGAGCTGCCCGTAAAGCTCGAGCGTCGGGGCCAGGTTGAGTGCGAGAATGATGCCGATGAACACCTGCACGAGTATTACGATCGGGATGCTGCGCACGCCGAAACGAAAGCTCTGCGCCGAGAAGGTTTGCAGCCGGATGCGGGCGCCGCGGTTGACCATGGCCCGGGCGGAACGTTGTCCGATGCTGCCGAGCAGCCCGGTCAGTCCGCCGACGTAGACCACGGCGTTGACCAGACCGGCCAGCGCCTCCCGCGCGCCGCCGCCGATCGCGATCGGTAATCGTTGCCAGCGGGGGGGCGGTGATGAGTGCGGCGAGGCGTTCATGCCTCCCGAGCCTCGTCAATCGTGTTTGTAATCGTGAAGAACTTGTCGAGCCTGGTGATCTCGAAGAGGCTGCGAACGCGGGTCTGTAAACCGACCAGCACGACCTCGCTTTTATAGCGCATGGTTCGGCGTTTGAGCTCGACGATCGTGCCGACGCCGGAGGAGTCGACGTAACTCACTCCGGAGAGGTCGAGGATGATGCGGTTTGGCTTTTCGTCGATCAGCTCGAGGAACGTACCGCGCAGTTGCGGGGAGGTTCGCAGATCGATTTCCCCGCTGAGGTACAGGATGGTGGCGTCAGACTCGCGCTGGGCGCGCACGTCAAGGTTGTGGCCTTCTTCGCTCATGGTTTCCCGATTTGCCGGTCATACGTGTCGGTATTGGGTTGCTGGTACTTTCGCATAACGAGTTGCATTCCGCCACCCGGTGCGTGGGAGTATTTGGCCGAGGCCATCACGCTACGGATGATATGGACGCCCAGCCCGCCGGGCCGGAGATCGTTGAGGTCGCGTCCGCAGATTCTGTCGGGCGGCACCTGCTTGCCGTAATCGCGGATTGCCACCTCGATTCCCTCGCCTTCGATCGGGTCGTGGAGGGCCCGGGCGACGAAGTCGATCTTGTGACCCGCCTCTCCGTTGTAACCGTGACGAATCACGTTGCTGAGGGCCTCGTCGATGGCGAGGACGATGTCGGCGATCTGGTTATCGCCCCAGCCGTGCTCCCTGGTCCAGGCGCGAATTTCGTCGCGGACGTTGGGCAACTCCGCCGCGTCACTGGTGACATTTAGATTTAGCACGTCCCGTCCGCTCATGGCGTTGCTTCTTCGCTCCCATCGGATGCTGATGCAGTCGTTGCGCTCTGCCCGTCGGTTTGTGGCGACGAGGTTTGCACGGTGACCTCGCCGTGTTGGCGGGCCTGACGCCAGCGCGCGATTGCCGCGGCCCGTTCCGGGTCCGGGTGGTAATAACGGTATCCGTAGTCCTCGCCGCAGAGCCGCTCGAGCGCGAGGATCGTATACATCCGCACGCCGCGATCGTGGTCGTCGAGCAACTCGATCAGCAGATCGACCGCCTCGGCGTCGCCCGCTTCGGCACAGGCAACCACGGCCCGCACGCGGTCGAGCGGATAAGGCGAAGTGATCTGATCGCGACTGGTCCCGGATGATTGGCATCCGAACAGCCACACCATCCCGATCAGCGCCAAGCCCGGCCGAAGGATGGTTGCGGATACATTCACACAGTGCATGCCGCGATTATAGGGAATTGTGGCGAGCAACCAACCTTCCGGAGCGTCGAGTCTTCGTAATTCCACTAGAGTGCTCAGTCAGTGTTGCTTTGATGGGTTCAACCCGAGGAGCCGCGGACTAAAGTCCGCGGCTCTTCGATTATTGTTGCCCTCTTTAAGTATTATCACGGCCTCGAATGAAACACTACCCATCAAATCAACCTGGACAAAGCACTCGTCAGGCCTCCGGCAGTTCCAGCAATTCGTCGGCGGGAAGGTCGGCGATCGCGGGTTTGATACGGTGCGCGCGTCCAACCCGCTCGGCCGGTCCGATCCCGACCACGCGCATTCCCGCCGCCCGCGCCGCCGCGACACCGCTCGCCGCGTCCTCCACCACCACACACCGCGCCGGTGGAACGCCGAGCCGCTCGGCCGCCTCCAGGAAGACCCGCGGGTTGGGCTTCGAATTCGGCACGTCGTTGCCGTCCACCAGCACATCGAGCAGCGGGCGGATCTGCAGTCGGTCGAGGACCGCTTCCGCGTTCCTGCTCGACGATGCCACCGCGATGAGAATTCCGCGCCGCCGCAGCTCGTTCAACAATTCGCCCGCGCCCGGCAACAGATCAGCGGGCGTCATTTTCATCGCGCGCGAAAGATAGTCGTCGTTTTTCCGCCGGGCGATCTCCGCCTTTTGCTCAGCGGTGAACTCGCTCGATTTATCGCCGAGGATCGTTTCCAGGCTCTCGGTCCGGCTTAGTCCGCGCAGGGCTTCATTCCTTTGGCGGTCGAAGGGGATCCCCATCTCGTCCATCAACCACTGCCAACTCTGGTAGTGCAATTCGGCCGTGTCGGTCAGGACGCCGTCGAGATCGAAGATGACTGCTTGTGTTGGTTGGCTCATGGCTTACGTGTCGGATCCTATTCTCTCGTCGCGGCCGGATACTCGTCGATGGCGACGGGCGATTCACCTGGTTCTGCTTTATCGGGGACCAACAGGCTGATGATCACATTCCAGCCGAACGCGACAATAAACGCCAACGGCAGGTTGTACACCTCGACGCCCGTTTCCTTGGCGTCATAAACGCTCGGCCAGATGATCGCCAGCAGAAAACCGATCAGCATACCGACCAAACACCCGGCGTACGAGGCCCGCTTCCACAGCAGAAGCAGGATAACCTGTGGCCCGAACGCGGCGCCAAGGATCGCCCAGCCGTAAGTCAGGACGTACTCGTATACGCGGACTTCCCGGTCGATCACCATCAGGACCGCCGCCACACCCAGCACGAGCACGGTGATCCGATTCACGAGCAGGTGCGAAGTCTTGCCGCCGCGGTCGATAACGCGGGCGTAGAGGTCGTTCGCGCCGGCGCTGGCGGCGACGACAAGCTGGCTGTCGGCGGTCGAGCAGATCGCCGCCAGGACGGCGGCCAGCACCATCCCCGAAAGCACACCCGGCAGCATGTGCATCGCGGACAGCACCAGGCCCAGTTCGCCGTAGATGTCCGGGTTTTCGAGCATCTGCTGACCCCAGGCGGCACCGGCCTGCGTCATTGCCCGGGCCATCAGGCCGATGGTGACGGCGCCCCAGTAGACCATCAATCCCCAGAAGAACGAGACCACGCCGGCCAGGCGCGCTTCCTTGCGATCCTTGAGTGCCAGGAAGCGCACCAACACGTGCGGCTGGCCGGGATAGCCGAAGTTGATCCCGAGCGCGCCGGATCCGAGCAGAAAGCCGATGAACGCGATGGCGCCGACGTTGGGGGTGAAGTCGAGCAGTTCCGGGTTGAGCGTCCGCAACTCGCCGGTGATAAACGTGTAGCCGCCCTCGATCGCCAGCAGGTAAACCGGAAAGATTACCAGCGTGCCGACCATCAGCAGGGCTTGCAGAAAGTCGGTCCAGCAGACCGCCCGGAAGCCGCCGGTGATCGTATAAATCAGCACGATCGCCGCCCCGATCAGTACGCCCCACTTGTAGTTGAGCACGGTAAAGCTGGCTTCGAAGGCTTTGCCGGCGGCGGCAAACTGCGCCGCGATGTAAAGGAACATCGCCACCAGAATGACGATCACGGAAAGCGTCCGGATCAGCGGCAGCCGCTCCTTGAAATTGAACGCGAAGAAATCCGGCAACGTCAGCGCGCCGAGCGCGCGGGCGCGGTCGTTCATCCGGCCGGCGACGACGAACCAGTTGAACAGAAAGCCGAGCAGGCATCCGGGGATGATCCAGTAGGCTTTAACGCCTTCGGTGAACGCCCAGCCGACCAGGCCGAGCGTGACCCAGCCGGATTCACTCGACGCCGAGGCCGACAACGCCGCGACCCATCCGTTGAGCGAGCGGCCGGCCAGGAAGAAGTCTTCGTTGCTTCTGCGCGCGAAGCGGGCCGAGTACAGCCCGATCGCCACGATTGCGAGCGTGTACAAGGTGAACGACACCACAACGACGGGCGTGTTGGCGGCGAGCAGCAGTTCCGGCATTTCGCACCCTTGTTATTACGTGCCGTGAGAAAGACCGAACGAGCCGCCGGCGTGCATTGAACGTACTCCACAATACTAATCGGGCTTCTGCTGGTGCGGGTAGATCTTCCGGATCGGCACCACAAGCCTGCGAAACTTCGGATCCGGATCATTCGTGTAAATCTCGATCGTCGTGCCCTCTTCGGGAAACTCATTGAAAGGCGGCAAATAAACGCGGAGCATGTACGCGGCGAATTCCGAATACGCCGTCGGTTGCTGCCGCGACAGTTTTCGCACCGTCACGCTCGGCAGGTTGGATTTGAGTTCCGTAATCTCGAACGGCTGCTCCCCCGAGTAATTCAGCCGCAGCGTGCGTGTGCCGCGTTTCTTCTGCGACGGGACGACGCGCAGGTGATCCGGCCAGACCGAGACGCGCTCCATCGCCCGGGCGCTGATGCTGATCGTCATCGTCGGTAGCCGCTCGACACCCGTTTCGATCGTCAGCGTAACGCGGTTGTCTCCCAGCTTCAGCGGCGGCTTGATGCCGGCGGATAGCCGATATTTCATTCCCGGCTCGAGCTCCTCGAGCTTGATTTCAAACGGGACGTCCGGGTCGAGCGGGCGGAGCTTGGGATGCACCTTCTCTTTCAGATTGTTGGTCAACTCGATCGCCTTTGATTTCCTGGAGTCCGGCTTGACCCGCCCGAACGCGAGCGCCGCGGCCGGTTCGGCGTCGAAGACGTTCCAGACCTCGCCTTGTAAGACAAATCTTATCTTCGGCTCGACCGGGTCGTTCGTCATCAGCGTGATGGTCTGCTTAACAACCTTGGCGTTTTTCTTGGTGTCGTACGTCACCGTCATCGTGTCGGTCTCGCCCGGGGCCAACTCGCTCTTTTGGGGCCTGGCCATCGCGCAGCCGCAGGAGGATCGGATGTTGAGAATTTTGAGCGGGGCGTCGCCGACGTTTCTCAGCTCGATCTCGATCCGGCAGGGGGCACCGGCCCAGATTTGTCCGAAGTTCCATTCCCGCTGGCTGAGCTCCAGCCGCGGACCGGATTGTGCGTTAACAACATAGTTGCCCGCCAACAGCACGCCGACCGCAAACAGGCTGATCCATCGTCTCGTAAACACGGCAATTATCTCCTTTGGTGCAATGGCTGATCTTGTCTATGCATTATATGTCATTCTCGGGAAAAACCGTTTGTATAGCAATGGAGTCAAAGTCCCGAGCGCGAGCGGGCGAGAAAAATCCAAGCCCGAAGCGCCAGCGAGGGTTGCGCACTCATTGTTGAGTAAGCCCCCAAGCCGGACAACTGGCTTTACTTCGAGAACACGCTTGACCAACTACGCTACGTCGGCGACTTGCCAGTGATTTGTCACATGTGGAATGATGGATAACGAGAAAGGTGGCCCACCTCTTTAGAGGTGGGGAACACGAATAGGACTTCGATTCGTGTCCCCCACGGCTAAAGCCATGGGCCACCCGATCCCTTGGACCCTTGGACCCTTGGTCCCTTTGGTTGCGGCCAACGGCCACGCTAAGTGGCGCTCTTTTACTCCGGTATACGTGTAAGATATGCTGTGTTCGGGGGTTACGTGCCTATGCGTACGACTGCAACGCACCCAACAGGTTCAGAAGCAGGCCGATGAAGAAAAACCAGAACATCAAATCACCTCTTCAATCCAGGATTTCGCGTTTGCCCGATTAGGCTCCCAACGGCTTAACACCGAAAGTCTGAGAGTTCCCAAGTGTTTTATCGGCAAGCTGGAGGCGTGTCCTAAATCACGTTGATCGATCTGTAATTGCTGTAATTCCAATTGGTTGTGAGAATTCCGGCTCAAACGGGACGCCGCTGTTGTTGCGGCCATGCTTGCCTACTAAACTCGGCCGCAACGCGTAAACCGAAACGACGGCATCAGGTGACAGCACACGTGAACGACGCCAACGGCACCGCCGACAAACTCGATCAGCCCAGTTCCCTGGGAACGCACCGGGGTGCCAAGTGGTGGAGCATTACGATCGGCGTCGCGCTCGTCGCCGCGACCGTCGCCGCGTACATCCCCGCGCTGGAGTCCGGCTACGTCTGGGATGACCCGCAATATCTGCACGAGAACAGTTTCGTACTGAAGCCGGACGGTCTGTCGGCAATCTGGGAGCTGCGCTACGACCGCAACGCGGGACAGCTTCGGATCAACACGCCGCAATACTATCCGCTCGTCTACACGTTTTTCTGGGCCGAGCACCGGCTGTGGGGGTTGGCGCCGGCGGGATACCACGTCGTCAACGTGCTGCTGCACGCGTTCAGCGCGCTGCTGATTTGGCGGATCGCCCGTCGGCTGGGCATCCCGGCGGGCTGGTTCATCGCCGCCGTGTTCGCCCTGCACCCGGTGCAGGTCGAGTCTGTCGCATGGATCACCGAACGCAAGAACGTTCTTTCCGGGGTTTTCTACCTGTTGGCATTGCTGGCCGCGTTGAATTATCTGGAGCGGGGGCGGGCGCGTTGGTACGTTGCCGGCTTGGCACTGTTTGTCGCGGCGCTGCTGAGCAAGACCGTGACGTGCTCGTTGCCTATCGTAATCCTACTGGTTCGCTGGTACCAGACTCGACGGGTCACACGCCGCGACTGGGTCCTCGTGGCACCGATGCTGGTCATCGGCCTGATGGCGGGACTGTTGACCGCTTACCTGGAGCGGACGCACGTCGGGACCTCGCATGTCGAGTGGAGTGAAGGCTTCTTCGAACGGGCACTGCTCATCGCGCCGCGCGCGTTCTGGTTCTACGCCGGCAAGATCGCCTGGCCGCATCCGTTGATCTTCATCTACCCGCGCTGGGAAGCGAACGCCGCAGCCTGGACATCCTATCTGCCATTGGTTGGAACGCTGCTCGCCGTGACAATCGCGGCGGGGGGGATTCGACGCTTCGGCTGGGGGCCGCTATTGCTGCTGGCCTACAGCGGAGTGACGCTGTTTCCGGCACTGGGGTTCTTCGAGGTATACCCGCACCGCTTTTCGTGGGTCGCGGACCACTTTCAATACCTCGGCTGCCTGGGGTTTATCATCCTCTACACCGTAATCGTGCCATGGTTTGCCGCCCACCTGGCGTCGTCGCGGAAGTTCGTGGGCCTGGGGAGAGCGGCGGGGGTTTGCGTGTTACTTGCACTGGCCGTCTTGACCTTCCGGCAAAGTCGCAGCTATGAGAACGAGGAACGCCTCTGGACGGATACGTTGGCGGCCAATCCGGACGCCTGGATCGCCTCGCTGAACCTGGCGAACATGGCCGCCGAACGCGGACGTTACAACCGGGCGGCGGAGTATTTCGAGCAGGCCGCGAGACACCCGGCAATTCGGGCGGCGGCTTACGGCAATTGGGGGATGGCCCTGCTGCGACTTCAGCGCATGGATGGGGCGATTGCCAAGTTCCAGAAAGCGCTCGAAGTCGATCCCGAAGACGCCCAGGCACTTGCCGGGCTGGCGACGGCGTACCGCGGCATTGGTCGGCTCGATGAGGCCGAACGAACGTATCAGCAGGCCTTGCGGCTCGATCCGCAAGGCTCGATGGCCCGGCTGAACCTGGCACTGCTGTATTCGCAACAACAACGCTGGACCGAGTCGGAAGAATGTCTACAAGACGGCCTGCGGATTCAGCCGCGCAACGAAGAGCTGCGGGTCTTTTACGCGAAGCTGCTGACACAGATTGGTCGCTGGGATGAAGCGGTTGCGTATTACCGGACCGTCTTGCCGGAAAGACTCTTTGCGCTGGACGCGTTGTCGACGTACGTCGAGGCACTATGTCACGGCGGAGAGTACGCCGAGGCGTTCGAGGTCTGCCGACAGCGGCTGGCCGAGGTGCCGAACGATGCCCGCGCGCTGCGAGCGCTGGCCCGGTTGCGGGCGAGCTGTCCGGTGGACGCGCTGCGCGACGGGGCGGAAGCGGTCCGCATCGCCACGAGGCTTGTGAGAGCGACCGGTGAGGATCCGCTGATGTTGGACACGCTCGCCCGCGCGCAGGCGGAGGTTGGCAATTTCACGGCGGCCGTCGCGACGGCGGAGCGGGCCCTGCGAGCCGCCGAACGAAAAGACATGACCGATCTGGCTAAGGAAATCGAGGCTCGTCTCCAACTATTCCGTCACAATAAACCCTATCGAGATGTAGTGCCGTAACCGTGCGTGGACTCTGATCGGCGGACCTGCTATATGTCGGGCATGAAGACTCGCAACGCCCGGACCGATCCCGTGCTGGCGGACTTGAACGATCCGCAGCGCCGGGCCGTCATGCACCGCGACGGTCCGTTGCTGGTGCTCGCCGGCCCCGGCAGCGGCAAGACCCGCGTGATTACCCGTCGGGCGGCCTACCTGGTTCACACCGGCGTGTCGGCACGCCACATTCTCGCGATCACGTTCACCAACAAGGCCGCCGACGAGATGAAGAAGCGGATCGAAGTGCTGGGCGTGGCCGGGGGGATGTGGGTATATACGTTTCACGCGTTGGGGGTGCGGCTGTTGCGTGAGTTCGGCCCGCTGGGCCGCGTGCGGCCGGGCTTTACGATCTATGACGAGGCGGATCGAAAACGTGTCATCAAAGACGCGCTGGCGATCTGCAAGATCAGCCCGGAGCTACTCAAGCCGGAGGCTGCCCAGGCGAAGATCAGCGACGCGAAGAATCGCCTGAAGCGGCCGCAAGCTTTTCTGGAAAGTGCGGATTTCTTCGAGCAGCGGATGATCGGCCGGGTATACGAAGCGTACGAGCAACTGCTCGAACAGCGCAACGCGGTCGATTTCGACGACTTGCTGATGCGTGTCGCGATCGTGCTGCGCGGCCATCCGGAGATCACCGAGCGGCTGAACAAACGCTTCCGCTACGTTCTGATCGACGAATATCAGGACACCAACCACGCCCAGTACCTGATCGCCAGGCATCTTTCACAGCATCACCGCAACATCTGCGCGACCGGCGATCCCGACCAGAGCATCTATGGCTGGCGCGGGGCGGACATCAGGAACATCCTCGAGTTCGAGCGCGACTATCCCGACGCCGTCGTCGTCCGGCTCGAACAGAACTACCGCTCGACCGGCAACATTCTGAAGGCCGCGTCGAAGCTGATCCGCTGCAATCGGCGACGTAAGCACAAGGATTTGTGGACCGACCGGGGCGAGGGCGAGCCGATCAACGTCTGGCGGTTCGAGGAGGGGTACGACGAGGCCGAGCGGATCGCCGACACGATTGTCGAGCTGCACAAAGAGGGTCGCTCGTACAACGATTTCGCACTGATGTATCGCGTCAACGCGATTTCACGCGGGTTGGAAGAGTCGCTGCGGCATCGGGGAATTCCGTACAAAATCGCCCGCGGCGTCGAGTTCTACAACCGCAAGGAGATCAGGGACACGCTGGCGTATCTGCGCGTGCTGGTCAACCCGACCGACACGGTCGCCCTGCTGCGGATCGTCAACACACCCACGCGCGGAATCGGCAAGACCACCATCACGCGGCTCGTCGAGGCTGCCAATGACGCGGACCGGCCGCTGCTAGAAGTGATGCGCGCCGCGGCATCGGTGTCGGCGCTCAAGCCGGCCGCCGCCGCCCGCGTGCAAAAATTCGTCGAGCTGATCGATCAGCTCCAGGCGTTTGCCGGCGGCTCGGTTGCCGACGCCGTCAGCAACACGCTCGCGCTGTCCGGGCTCGAAGCCGACCTGCGGAAGGCAGAGGAGGAGGGCGGCGAGGATCGGCTGGCGAACGTGGAAGAGCTGGTGACCGCCGCCAAACGCTATGAAGACGAGGCCGAGCAGCCGACGCTGGAGGACTTCTTGCAACGAGTGGCGTTGACCAGCGACCAGGACGCGGTGGACGAATCGGCGGGGGTGGTGCTGCTGATGACGCTGCACGCCGCCAAGGGCCTCGAATTCCCGGTCGTGTTCATCGTCGGGCTCGAGGAAGGGATGTTGCCGCACGAACGCTCGCTGTACGAGGGCGACGTCGAGGAAGAGCGGCGGTTGTGCTTTGTCGGCATCACCCGGGCCCGGGAGCGGCTGTATCTCTCGCACGCGGAGCAGCGCTTGCTGCGCGGGGCAATGCTGCCGCGTTGCGAATCGCAGTTTCTCGCCGAGTTGCCGGACGAGGTCATCGCCTGGGAGAACTTCGACAATGAGTCGGACGGGGAATCGAGTTTCGGCGACGGGTTCATCCCGCTCGACGATCACCGGCCCCAGGAACGACTCCAGCGGCGATCGAGTAAGAGTCGTGCCAAACGGCGACGTGAATTCGACGACGAGCCGACCTTTTCACCGGACGACCCCACCGGCCGCGTGCTGCGGTTGACGTCAAGTTCGCCTTATGCCGACTGGCAACCCGGCATGTTGGTCCGTCACGAAACCTTCGGCGTCGGCACGTTGCAGTGGATTCGGCCCGGCGATGGACAAACCCGGGCGTCGATCCAATTCGCCCGCCACGGCCGGAAGACGTTCATTCTCGAACTCGCCCCCGTTCACAAGCTACAACGCGGGTCGGTTTGACCGATTGCGGAAACCCGCCGATCCGCTTATGCTGATTTAGGCAGGTGGTGGTCGATGTGAAAGTGTGTCACAGCCGCCCTCGGCTGTGACAATTCGGCTGGCGAGGCGCCGGCCGCTACAGGCATGCTTCATGTCCCAACTTGAGCAAGAAAACGAAAACCTTCGGCGGATCCTCGACATCGCCCGTTACATGGCGGTCACGACCGACCTCGACGTGCTGCTGGGGACGATCGTTGAAGCGGCATGCGAGGTGCTCGATTGCGACCGCGCCACCATTTTTCTATACGATTCCACGACGAACGAACTTTACAGCCGGGTTGCCAAGGGGGTCGATGCGATTCGCTTTCCGGCGGACAAGGGTATCGCCGGCCAGGCGGCCCAGGAGCGTGACTGCGTCAACGTCCCCGACGCCTACGCCGACGCCCGTTTCAACCCCGAAGTTGATAAGGAGACCGGCTACAACACCCGCAACCTGCTGACCTTCCCGCTCGAAAATATCCAAGGCAACCTGATCGGCGTTTTGCAGGCACTCAACAAGAAGGACAAACCGTTCGGCGGCGAGGATGAAGAACTGGCGCGCGTGCTGAGCGCCCAGGCGGGCGTGGCGCTCGATCGCGGGCGCCTGCTCGAGCAATTTGCCGAGAAGCAGCGGATGCAGCGCGACCTCGACATCGCCCGCGAAATCCAGCAGGCCCTCTTTCCCAAACAGAACCCGGTCGTTGAAGGTTACGAAATCGCCGGCTGGAACCGCTCGGCGGACGAGACCGGCGGCGACGCGTACGACTTCATCCGGCTCGACGACGGCCGCCTGGCGATCTGCCTGGCCGACGCGACCGGCCACGGGATTGGGGCCGCCCTGCTGATCGCCCAGGGTCGCTCGTTGCTGCGGGCGATGCTGTCGGTTACACAGGATTTGCCGACGATCGCCGGCGGCGTCAACGACCTCCTCGCCGAGGACCTAGCCGACGACCGCTTCGTCACCGCCTTCATCGGAATCCTCGACCCTCAAGCGCATACCATCGAGTACATCTCAGGCGGCCAGGGCCCGCTGATCCTGGTCGGTCCGGACGGCGTGGAGAACCGTACGGCCAATGCCATGCCGTTCGCGGTGATTCCGGAGATTGAATACGAGCCGCCGAAACGCTTCGACTTTTCCCCCGGTGCTACGCTCGTCCTGCTGACCGACGGGTTCTATGAAGCCGCCGACCCGCGGAAGGAACAGTTCGGCGAAGACCGCGTGATCGAGTTCGTCAAACAAAAAGCCGCCCTCCCGCTCGTGCAGTTAATCGAAGGGCTCCAGGCCGATGTGGAGACGTTTACCCAGGGCTGCCCGCAGGCGGACGACCTCACAGCAGTCTTGATTCGCCGAAATCGCTGAACTATTGCAATTCCGTCCCCCGCCCGTCTAGACTAATGTAGCGGTTGCTACCAAACTCGAAGAGCCGCGGACTTTAGTCCGCCCGGTCCTTCGGGAAGGGTAAATGCTACTCCCCGCGGCGCCGAGCGGGCTGAAGCCCGCGGCTCCTCGGGCTGAACCCTTCAAAGCAACACTGACGGAGCACTAACGGGGAAGTGATGGAAGGAGCGCGACGATGGTATACGCACGCACGGCATTCCTCTGTTGGATTCTGGCGGCGACCGGCCTCGCCCAGACGGTCTACAACAGCACCCCTGATTGGATTTCCACCGACCACCCCGTCAGCACCGGGGCGGCGCTGGTCGATCTCGACCACGACGGCTGGGTCGACCTGGTCGTCTCCAACGGCAACGACATGCAGCAACAGCGCGTGGCGGTTTATTACAACCGCGGCGACGGCACGTTCCCATCAACCCCCGATTGGCAATCCAACGACACCGCCTACAACGGCCACCTCGACGTCGCGGACGTTAACGGCGACGGCTGGCCCGACGTCGCCGTCGCGGTGCTCGGCAACGGCAGCATCCTCGGACCGGCCGCCAAGCTGTACCTGAACAACGCCGGCACGTTGTCGTCCACGCCCGATTGGATTTCCAACGAGATCGCCCCCGCGTTCGGCTGCGCCTTCGGCGACGTGAACAACGACGGCCGACCCGATCTCGCCGTCGCAACCGGCTGGGCCTACGGCACGCCGCACTTGTATCGTAACTACGTGTATCTCAACATCGACGGGGAGTTCGCGCCCGGCGCGAGTTGGCAATCCGACGACTCCTGGGATTACCAGGGCGTGCTCTGGGTCGATGCCGACGATGACGGCTGGCTCGATCTGGTCGGCGTCAGCACCGCCGTGGAGACGCAGGTTTACGCCAACCTGGGCGGCACGCTCGAAACCACGGCTTCGTGGCAGACCACCGACAGCAGCAACCAGGACGCGATCATGGCCGTGGCCGGCGACGTCAACGGCGACGACGTGCGCGATCTGTTCGTCACCGACAACACGCAGCTCAGCGGCAGCGGGCGCTTCCGCCAATACACCGGCCTCGCCGACGGGTTCTTCGAAACAACCTATAGTTGGAGCTATTACGAGGGCTACGGTTCGGCTGTCGCGCTCGCCGATGTCAACGCCGACGGCCTGCTCGACCTCGCCACCGGCGGTTGGTGGGATCGTACGCGGTTGTTTTTCAACACCGGCGGCGGCCTGAGCACCAACCCCGACTGGAATTCCAGCCTGACCAGCGTCATCGAGAAAATCGCCTTTGCCGACGTCGACAAGGACGGCCTGATCTTTACCACCGAAACCTTCGTCGGCGACGGGCAACGCCGGCTGTTCTACCTTGCCCGTCAGCCGATCCAGGAGATCACGTTAATCGATATCGACGGCCTCGACGAAGTGTTCGACTACACCTACAGCCGAGAGCACGGTTGGGTCGCCGTCGAGCAGGCTCCGGACATGTACCTGGAAGTCAGCTACAAGTACTCGAAGCGCCTCGACATGGCGATCACTAATTGGGACAACACCAAGGGCAACTACCTCTACTACAACCAGCTCGGTTGCCTCGCCGACCTCGACGGCGACGGCGACACCGACCTCGGCGATCTCGCCTTCCTGCTCGCCGACTACGGCTGCACCTCCGGCTGCGCGGCCGACCTCGACGACGATGACGACACCGACCTGGCCGATTTGGCGTTCCTGCTGGCGGATTACGGGTGTGAGTAGCGCGCGGCCCGGCCGCTACCTACGCGGAGAGTCGATCGGACGGTAGTACTGATCACGCTGCCGCGGGATCCAGCCGGCGTCGGTGATCAGGCGGCGGATTTCGGCTTCGTTCATGCGGAACGTCGTGCCAGCGGCGGAGACGACGTTTTCCTCCATCATCACCGAGCCCATGTCGTTGGCGCCGAAGAACAGCGCAAGCTGACCGATTTTCGGCCCCATCGTAACCCAACTCGACTGAATGTTCGGGATGTTATCCAAATACAGCCGGGCGATCGCGAGCATCACCAAATACTCGTGTGCGTCGGCCGTCAACAGGTGCTCGCCGTCGGGAACAGGACGGGGGATTGGGGATTGGGGATTGACGATTGACGATTGACGATTGACGATTGGGGGTTGTTCCGAGTCGGCATGGTCCCAATCCCCAATCTCCAATCTCCAATCTTCAATCGGCATGGGTTTCCAGCGCCCCAGCGGCGTGCCCTCCGGCTGGAACGGCCAATGGATGAACGCCGTAAAGCCGCCGGTCTCGTCCTGGAGCTCGCGCAGGCGGCGCATGTGCTCGATACGTTCGGCGATCGTCTCGATGTGGCCGAACATCATCGTGCAGCTTGTCTTCATGCCGAGGTGGTGCGCTTCGCGCATGACCGCGAGCCACTCGTCGGTGCGTGCTTTTCCCCGGCTGATTATTTCACGGACGCGGTCGACCAGGATTTCGCCGCCGCCGCCCGGGATCGTGTCCAGCCCCGCGTCCTGAAGCCGTTGCAACACCTCGCGCAGCGGCATTTTGAAGAGCCGGTGGAAAGACCAGATTTCAGGCGGGCTGAAGGCGTGGATGTGAATGCTCGGGTATTTCCTCTTAATGAAGCGCAGCAGGTCGAGGTACCACGCGAACGGCAGCCCGTGGCCGCTGGGGTGGCCGTCGGTCGGCACGAGCCCGCCCTGCATGAGGATTTGCGTACCGCCGATGGCGAGCAGCTCCTCGATCTTCCCGCCGATCTCCTCATAGCTGAGGATGTACGCCTCGTCGGTGTCCGGCCTGGCGTGGAAGTTGCAGAAGATGCACTTGGCGGTGCAGATGTTGGAGTAATTAATGTTGCGGTCAACCACGTAGGTGCGGTACGGCTCGGGGTGCAGCTCGCTCAGCCGCTCGAAAGCGAGCCTGCCCAGCTCGTGGATCGACAACTCGTGATACAAGGCCAGTGCGCCGTCGTCGCCGAGACGGGAGATAGTTTTACCGGCGGGTGTGGTCGCTGCGCTCACGGCGTTACTGCCCCTCGGGCGCCGGCAGGTTCTCCGGCCAGGAGATCCCGGCATCGGTTGGCACGATGTCCGCCGCGGCGCAGAGTTGGCCGAAGAGATTGGCGCCTTCGATGCTGCGCGTGTCGAGTTTGTATTTTATGCAGTCGGTCAGGTAGCGCTCGGCCAGCTCGCTCGGCCAACCCAGTTCGGGACCGTGCGTACGGGCGATTTGCGCCGCTTCGGCCACGCCGCGATCACGCGCCTCGGAGAGCAACCGCGCCAACTCGGTTTCGTTAAGGCGTTCGGCCGCGCGGGCTGAAGCCCGCGGTTCCTTTTGTATATCCGCCTTGCACGCCCAGACGGCGAAGACGAACGGCAGGCCGGTGCGCTGCCGCCAGGCGCTGCCCAGGTCGACCTCGTAGGTGAAGCTGCCGGGGGCGCTGTTGACCACTTTGTCCCCGATCAGCAGCACCGAGTCGAGTTTGCTGATATTCTCGGGGCGGGCGTCGAAGCGTCGCAATTCCAGCTTACGGCCATAGACTTCGCGCCAGAGCACGTTTACCAGGGCGGCCGACGTGTGCGAATCGTCGTCGACGCGGAGCGAGTGGATGCGTTCGGGCGGGATCTGCGAGAAAACGCGGACGGTCATGGTCTCGCCGTCGCAGGCGATACAGGCATCCGAAATTACGCGGCAACGCCCGCCCGAGCGCAGCACATCCACGATCGGGATGAGGGCGGCGTCAACCTTGCCGTCGTACAGCCAGTCAGGCAGCCGAGCGGGCACGTCGTAGAGCAATTCGACGCGCGGATCGCCGGCGAGTCCGGCGATCAGGGGTCGCGAGTTCAAAAAAGACACTACTCCGAGTCTTTTCAATGCGGCTCCTCCGTCGATTTGCCGTTTGTTTTCATAGAGGAGTATAATCCGCGTCGTGCCGCGAGCCCAAGGGGCGGGCCGGCGGTTTTATTTTTTCAAAAGGGCTGAAAGCCGTCTCGGGGTGGATTTGCCGACACGGTCAAGCATTTGGGTTTCGTCATGGAGGTAATGCTTATGAAACCGCAATTCTGGTCCGTTCGAATGTTTGCTGCTTTGTGGGGCGTTATGTTCGCGCCGCTGGCGCCGGCGCTGGCGGATACGCAGGTTTCGGCGGGCGCCGTCGAACCCGAGCCGATCGTGCAACTCGAATGGTCGAATATGATCGGCGGCGACGCCGTGACGTTCCTGCACGCGATACCCAAAGCCATGCGTTTAGCGAAAGCAGACGAAGGTGATATCGCCGTCGCGCGAATGGTTGTTCGCGCAATCGAACTAATCGGAAAAGGCGCCGGCCATGCGTCGCTGAAGCGTATCGAGATGACGCCCGGCGAGGACGAGCCGGACTTCGAATTCCAGATCTCCGTCGATCTCGGCGACCAACTGCCGGACTTGCTCGAACTCATCCAGAAGATCGCCGAGCAGGCGGGCGAGGCGGAAGAAATGGAGCAGGTGGACGTGTCGGGCGTCTCCTTTACGCAACTCGACGACGAGGAAGAGCTGCTTTGGGGAACGGTCGGCGGGCGGTTCCTGTTCTCGTCGTCGGCGAGCGGGGCGAAGGAATTGGTCGAGGATTCAAAACGAAAGACCCCCGGCGCTTCAAAAAACGTCAGCCGCGTACGTGCCAAGGTCGGCGCCGATCCGGATTCGCCGTGGATGATTTCGATCTATGTCGATGTCCCGGCCGTGATTGAAAACGTGCGGGAGGTGCTTGTCGCGAAAGACGAGTTGCCGCCCAAATTCGACTCGATCGTCGATGAATTGGGTCTCAAGGGGCTGCGCTCGGTCTACATTCACGGCGACGACAAGAACGGCGGGCCGGTTAGCCGGACGCTGTTGGAAACCGACGGTTCGAAAAAGGGGCTGTTGTCGCTCTGGGATCAGAAGCCGCTGGAGCGGGCCGATCTGGAGTTGATCCCGCAAGACGCGTCTTGGGCCGCGGCGTGCAGTTTCGATCTGGAACAACTATGGAATCGCACGCACCAGGCGATCGAGGCGATCGATCCGAACGTCGCCATGCAGATCGACGGCGGCCTGGGCATGGTTTCCGCCATGTTCGGCATCGATCCCGTGCATCAGGTGCTGCCGGCGTTCGGCGACACTTGGGTGATCTATGACGCGCCAGATCACGGCGGCCTGCTGATAACCGGCGCCGTGCTGGTGGTCGAGGTCGATGGGCCGGACGCGCTCAATGCCGCCGTGACGCAGTTGTGCGCGATGGCCAACCCGATGCTGATGCAGGCGGGATACGAGTTGGTCGTGAAGGAGACGATTTACAAGGGATACACGATCAGCTACATCGTGATGCCCGGTCTGCCCGTGCCGATTTCGCCGGCGGCGGCGTACGTGGACGGACGCGTAGTGGTCGGGCTGTCGCCGCAGGTCGTTAAGGTCGCGTTGCATCAGGCGGACCCGGCCTTGCGCAAAAGCAGCATTCTGGATCACCCGGACGTAAAGAAGCTCGCGGGCGATCCGGCGGGGAAGGTGCAGACTTTCTATTACTGGAATCTGAAACACCAGGCCCGAGCCGGGTACAAAATCACTCATCTGCTACGGACGGCGGCGGCGTCGTTGCTCGCCGGGAACGCCGACGAGACCGATATCGCGGACCTGCCGACGCTGCCCGAGCTGTTGGACGGTGCTGAGAATTACGTTGCTGTTTGCAGGATTGTGGATAACGATATTCTCTACGAAGAGAAGGGCAGCCTTTTTCTCTGGGACGCGGCGTTCGGTAATTTCTCGTTGGCGACTACGGCGATGGCGATTTCGATTTTGTCGCCGTCGCTGTCGCGGGCGCGTGAGTTGGCCAAACGTGCGGTGAGCGCGTCGAACCTGCGCGGTATCGGAATAGCTGTCCAGATCTACGCCCATGACCACGACGGTCAATTCCCGCCGGATTTTGACGCGTTGATCGACGGGGGGATGATTACGCCGGGTATGCTGATATCCCCGCGCCACGGCGGCGACGTATCGTACGTGTACGTAAAAGGGCAGAAAGAGGGCGACAACCCGCGCAACGTGCTGGCGTACGAAAAAGTGATCGGCGACGAAGGAACAAACGTCCTGTTATTGGACGGTCATGTGGAGTGGATGGACGTGGAGTCTTTCGCGAGGGCCTTGGCGGAAACCGAAAAACGCCTGGGTCGCGCGGGCGTTGACTAGCAGATCGAAATCGGCGATGAGTAGCTTCGCCGCTCGATCGCACTGAGGCGCATAGTGCTCTGGCACGTTTGAAGCCGCGGGTGGGGTGGCCTACCTCTTTAGGGGTGGGGACGCGTATTGAAATGTTATTCGAGTCCCCCACGGCTAAAGCCATGGGCTACCCGCTTGATGCAACCCGCGGAATCAAGGTTGCCGGAACACTAGCATGTAGCGGCGGGCGCCTCGCCCGCCGAGGATGCGCGTAACACAGCAATGACACAGCCGGGGGCGGCTGTGCTACACAAGCAGGGCGGGCCGTGCTCGCCGAAGACCTAACCGAATGGAGGCAAGTCATGCCCAAGGTCGGCGTTTTATTGTCGGGATGCGGTTTTCTGGACGGAGCCGAGATTCATGAGGCGACGTTTACGCTGCTCGAACTCGATCGCCGGAATGCGACGATCGTTTGTTGCGCGCCCGACATCAGTATCCGGCAGGTAATCGACCACCAAACGAAGCAGCCGGCCAAGGATGCGCGCAACGTGCTAAAAGAGTCCGCCCGGATTGCCCGCTGCGAGATCAGCGACGTCGTGAAAATCCGTGCCGCCGACCTCGATGCGCTGATTATTCCCGGCGGGTTTGGGGCGGCGAAAAACCTGTGCGGCTTCGCCGACAACGGACCCGAGTGTGATGTCGATCCCGGCGTCGAGAAGCTCGTCGGCGACATGCTCGACGCGAAGAAACCGGTCGGCGCGATCTGTATCGCGCCCGCTTTGCTGGCGCGGGTCGCCGGCAAGCGCGGCGTGAAAGCGAAGTTGACGATCGGCAACGACCCCGGCACCGCCAACGCGATCAAGTCGATGGGCTGTGTGCACGAGGACTGCGCGGTCACCGAGTGTACGTCGGACGAGGAGAACCGAGTCGTCACGACCCCCGCGTACATGCTCGGGCCGGGACCGGCGGCGGTGCACGCCGGCATCAGCAAGCTGGTCGAGAAAATTCTCGCGATGATCGGTTGATTGCGTCGCGATCGCGCAAGCGCTGATTAGAAGTGCGCCGTAAAGCGGACGGCATCGCGAACAGTCTTTGCCGGCACGTAAGGCTTTCGCATCCGTTCGCGGCCGGCGGCGCAATTGCCGATTAAACGGCCGTACTAATCCGCATGATTCCCGTCAGGTAAAAAAACACTTGAATAACAGGGGGAAAACGCCCGGCGGAGCGCGTCGAGCATGCCGGCGGCGCGCAAAAAGATGGAAGGTCCAGCCGTGGCGCACTTGAGACCTTCCATCAATCTAGCAACTCGTTTTCAGAGCCGCCGTGTTTCATTTGTTCCGCAAGCGCCGTCAAGTTGCTTGCATGACTTAAATTTATAGCAAGCATTGATCGAGTGTACAGCGTCACGACGAAAAATATTTTCAAATTGTTTGCGACGCAATCGACGCGCGCAACCGCAACAACGCGCCCGGTCCGAGCCGCGACATATCCGAGCCGCGATCGTTAGGGAGCGGCTATCCCGATGTACATCACCGATACCTGACAGGTGCGGCACGTTTCGCGTGGGCGCGCGAATAAATTGGAATTTGGATTCCTCGAACTGGAGCGAAGTACAAGGAGGAAGGCCGATGAAAAGATAGCCGACGGTGGGAGTCGAACCCACAACCCCGGCTTTACGAAAGCCGTGCTCTGCCATTGAGCCACGTCGGCGCTGCCCAGCCGGATCGCGGCTCGGGCAAGTGAAAGGTTAGATACGATCGCGCGGAGAATCAAGCAGTGGGGGAGAAAACCCGTGGCGGTAGGTGCGTGCCGCCCAAATAGTCATACACCCCGCGGCGGCCATACGGGAATATTCTTACCCGCACGCGGAAAAAGTCCAAATCTGGACACGTAAACTTCCGGAAAAGTTTGCCATCCAGCGAAAAACGGGTTGCGTTTTGGTACATGATTTGCTCTGATAATAGACAGAGAAGATACTGGAGCAGGCTACTACGCGGCGACCCCCCTTCCCTTCGGCCCGAACACCCCGGTCGTCGCAGCCTGCTCCGTACTTTTTATACCCCCCCCGATCGTTTGAAATCGGATATCTGTAACCCCGGATGGCGTGCCGTAGCTCGTCGTTTGCCGCTGGTATTTCACGTCTCGGGCTCCTAGTGCTCCGGCACGCGTAAACGTGCGGGTAGCCGGCGGCGGCGCGGCGCCCCCCCCACGCTACAACCCGAAAGCCGAGGCGTGACAGAGCATTGGCAGCCGGGCCAAATCACGCTTGCTACAAAGGACTATTCCGGCCGATAATCATCCACGGTGAAATCAGAGAACCGAAAGCCCGATTTAATCATCTCCACGCGACGGTGCTATCCGCTTCAGCCGGGCCGACGCCCGGTCGAGGCCTTGGCGATCCATGCCGGGCGGATCGTTGCGCTCGGCAGTCGGCGTGAAATATCCCGCCTTAAACGTCGCGGCACAAAAATTGTGGACCTGGGCGATGCCGTCATCACGCCCGGACTGGTCGATTGCCACACCCATTTTTTTTATTGGGCGCTGCACCGCGCGCTTACCATCAGCGTGTCCGACTGCAAATCGCTCGATGAAACCCTCGAACGTATTCGGCGACAAGCCCGAGCGCGCTCGGTCGGCGATTGGGTCCTGGCCCTCGGTTTCGATCACAACCTCTGGCCGCAAGGTCTGCCAAACGCTCGCGATCTCGACCAGGCCGTCCCGGATCAGCCGGCGATCGTGCATAGCCGCGACATCCACACCGCCTGGCTAAACTCAGCGGCGCTCAAGCGGATCGGGATTACCCCACGCACACGCGATCCGAGGGGCGGACGTTACCTCCGCGACGCGCGCGGCCGGCCGACGGGAATCGTACAGGAAGCCGCCGTCAACCTGCTGCCCGATCCCGTGCAAGAATTCGCCGAGCGAACCGACGCCGACGCGCTTCGCGCGATCGATCGCGCTTTAGAAGACGCCTACCACGTAGCATGGTCGTTCGGCATCGTCGGCGCGCACTCGGTGGACGAGGCAACATCGTTGACACACTTGCAGCGTCACCATCGCGAACGCCGGTTAGGCATCCGTGTTGTCCACGCCATTCCACTCGCGGGTTTACCGCATGCTCGAAAGCTCGGCTTGCGCACCGGGCTGGGTGACGCTTGGCTGCGACTCGGCGCGGTCAAAATCTTCGCCGACGGCTCGCTGGGGTCACAGACGGCGTACATGTTTCACCCCTATCCCGGCAGCGGTGGACATTGCGGCGTGCCGGTGCTGGCGGGTGAGGAGCTGCGCGAAGTGGCCGTCACCGCCGCCCGCGACGGCTGGTCGCTCTGGATCCACGCGATCGGTGACCGCGCCGTACACGAAGCGATCACGGCGATTGCCGCGGCCCGGCGAGTCCAGCAGACGCCGCTCGTACACCGGATCGAGCACGCCCAGTGCACCCGGCCGGCGGATATCCGCAAAATGGCCAGACTCGGAATCGTCGCTTCCGTGCAGCCTTGCCATATCATGGGTGACATTCGCACGGCTGAGCGGCACTGGCCGCGCGCTTCACGCAACGCGTACCCATTTCGTGCGATGTTGGATGCCGGCGTGACGCTGGCGATCGGATCGGACGTCCCGATCGAATCCCTCGATCCGCGGCGCGGCCTGTTCGGCGCGGTCGCGCGGACCGACGAGCAGGGTTACCCGAAGGGCGGCTGGTATCCACGGCAGCGTCTCACGGTTGAGCAAGTATTACGCGGCTTTACGACGGGAGCCGCGGCCGCGGTCGGCGGTCCGAAACTCGCCGGCACGCTTGCGCCCGGAGCGCTGGCGGACCTGACGCTCTGGCACGACGATCCGTTCAAGACCCCGCCCGAGGCCTTGCTCAACCTCCGCATCGCCGGCTGCGTAATCGACGGTCAACCGCACCTCAACGAGGCCGATTGATGCAAAGGAGCACGAACCTTGTCCGGTAAGCACACGATTGGAATCGATCTCGGCGGAACGAATATCAAGGCCGGCATTCTCGACGACGGCGGCGAGCTGATCTACCGTTGCTCGATCGAGACGCAGGCGGAGCACGGCTTCGAGCACGTGTTTTGCCGACTCGTGGAACTCGTTGACAACTGTATCAATGCCGCCGACCTCGCCAAGACGGACATCGCCGCGATCGGCTACGGCACCCCCGGCCCGATGTCGCACGAAGAGGGCATCGTCTACGCCTCGCCCAACCTGCCCGGCTGGGAGAACATACCGCTGCGAGCAAGGTTCAGCGCGGCCACCGGACTGCCCGTCACGCTCGACAACGACGCCAACGTCGCCGCCTACGGCGAGTTTATCGCCGGCGCCGGCAAGGGTACGCGCGACATGGTCATGCTCACGCTCGGGACCGGCATCGGCGGCGGCATCATTCTCAACGGGCGGTTGCACCGCGGCGCGTTCGATAACGCCGCCGAGATCGGCCATACCATCGCCGTGGCCAACGGCCGGCCGTGTCCGTGCGGGCAGCGTGGCTGCCTGGAGCGTTACGGCTCGGCCAACGCCGTCGCGGAACGGTTTGTTGAAGCGCTTGAGGCCGGCGAGGATTCGCCGCTGAAGGCCAGCGTCGAAGCCGGCGAAACGCTGACCGCGGTGGACGTTGAGAGAGCGGCCCAGGCGGGCGACGCCCTCGCCGTCCGCATCTGGGACGAGACCTGTCTCTACCTCGCCCTCGCGTGCATCGACATCCAGCACACGCTCAACCCCGAGTGTGTCGTGCTCGGCGGCGGACTGATCGGCGCCGGCGACCAGCTTCTAAAGCCGGTCCGCGGGCATTTTCAACAACAGAGTTGGCAGCTTGCCAAGGATCACCCCCGCATCGAGCTCGCCACACTCGGCAATGACGCCGGCATCATCGGTGCCGCGGCCCTGGCCCGGAGCGAATCAGAGTCCCGAGCATAAGCGAGCGGGTTCTAAATAACCGTGCGCGATACTGCGCCGGACGTCACGGTTCCGGGTGCCACGGTTCGGGGTGGCACGGTTCCGGGTGCCACGGGCAAGGACCGCGCCGATTTGTTCTCGATCGGCGAGACGGCTTTACCGCGGTCCTTGCCCGTGCTCCTACGATCCAGCATAAAGCACAGGCAAGCCGAGCCGGCCCATGACACTCATGAGGACCTGCGTTTCTCGCGAAATCATCCTTGACTCTGGATAGAGGTGCCTTAGCCTTAACAATAGATAGGGGTAGGGTTCGAACCATGATCGGCAGCGGCAACTTCCACCCTTTCGCTTTCATCATTGGGGGAGGTCATGTCCGGGCTTGATGAAAAGTCGACCGTACGCCGATCTCAACGGGCCGGGAGTATACCGTGAAAATCACACTGGTTTCCACATACACGCATCCGATCGCGCTGGGCCTGCGATACGTCTCGTCGTACTTGAAGGCTGCCGGCCACGACGTCGAGATAATCTTCATGAGCTCCAAGCGCGACACGGTCAAGCCCGACTTCAGCCAAGCCGCGATGGAGCAGCTTGTCGAGCACGTGCGCGACCGCGCGCTGATCGGCATGAGCCTGATGACCAACAATTTCCACCGCGCCCGCGCCCTGACGCAACACATCCGCGCCGCGGGCATCAAGGCGCCGATCGTCTGGGGCGGCACCCATCCAACCGTGGCACCCGACGAATCGCTCGAACTCGCCGACGCGATCTGTATCGGCGAGGGCGAGGAATCGATGCTCCAACTCGTCGAACGCCTCGAGGCCGGACGCGACCCGACCGACATCGTCGGCCTGGCCTTTCGCGGCGGCGGTCCGTTCGGCAACAAGCAGACGATCCATGCCCCGTGCGCGCCGCTCAAAACGAATCTGGACGACCTACCTTTCCCCGATTACGAACTGGAAACGCACTGGGTCGCCGACAAGGACGGCCTCGCGCCGGCCCGGCCCGAAAACCTGCGCGGCACGCTGAACACCCTGCGCCTGATGACTAGCCGCGGCTGCCCCTACCATTGCGCTTTCTGCAACAACACCGCTTTACAGAAGCTTTTCAAGGGCCGGGGCAAGTGGGTGCGGCTGCGCTCGATGGACAACGTGCTCGATGAAATCCGCCTGGCCCTGGCGTGCTTCCCGACCATCGCGCGGGTGAACTTCGTCGACGACCTGTTCTTCGTCCGCGGCGAAGAGGAGATCGAGGACTTTGTAACCAAATACAATCAGCAGGTCCGCCTGCCGCTCCAGATGGACGCCTTCCCCAATATGGTCTCCGAGCGCAAGGTCCGGGCTCTGGCCAGGGTCCCAATCGAGCTGATCAGCATGGGCATCGAGAGTGCCAGCCCGGATACGCTCGAAAACATATATCGGCGGCCGACGCCGCCCAAGATGATCGCCGAGGCCATCGCCGTTTTCAAGAAACACCGCATCCGCACGGAGTATCACTACATCGTCAGCAACCCCTTTGAGCCGGATAAAAACGTCATCGAAACGATGCGTTTCATCGCGGATCATCACGAGGGGCCGGCCGTGCTGCGCGTTTTCCCCCTGAATTTCTATCCCGGCACGCCGCTGCACGAACGGGCCAGGGCGGACGGCCTGATCGGCACGCGTGACGACAGTGCTTACGACTACATGGGTACCGGCGCGTTGGAGTTCATCGGGCACGACTACCTCGCAATCTGGCTGCGTATCGTGCTGAATCTGCGAAACGTCGGCCTGCCGCCCTGGTTCGCGCATCGCGTAATCGACTTCGTTACCAGCAAGCCGGTCCGCAAACTGATCGACCGCAAATGGTTCTGCCCCGTGGTCTTCCGCGGCTACCAAATCGCGCGCAAGTTCTGGCGAAACTTCATCCACCAGCCCTTCATTCGTCCGTTCAAGTATCTGCGCCGAAAACCACGCTACGAAGCGCGCCAAACCGATGGCGAGACGACAACACGCTGGACCGTCCCGAAGGTCGACCTGAGCGCGATGCGCGCCAAGTATGGCGGCGACGCGCCCCCGCCCGGGGCCGAAATACCCCAGCCCTCAAGCGCGGCAGTACCCCAACCATAAGGAGCATCGCAAGATGATCGAACACCTGCGCATTACGATTCTGGTGGAAAATACCGCCGAGCAGCCCGAATTGTTGGCCGAGCACGGTCTGGCTATGTGGATCGAGGCCGACGGTCGAAACATCCTCTTCGATACCGGTCAGGGCCCGGCCCTCGCGCCAAACGCCGAAACTCTCGGCATCAACCTCGCCGACGCCCACGACCTCGTCCTCAGCCACGGGCACTACGACCACACCGGCGGCTTGGCCGCCCAGCGCGATACGCTGTGCAAAGCCAACCTCTACGTCCATCCCGACGCGTTTGCCTCCAAGTTCGGCGTCATACCGAAAACCGGGGCACGCTTCATCGGCGCCGCGCTCGGCAGCCTCGATGAATTGCGGCAACACATCCCCTCCATCATCCCAACCCCCGGCCCAACCGAAATTGTCCCGGGCGTCTCGGTCACCGGCGAAATCCCGCGACGCAACAATTTCGAGGATGTCGGCGGCCCCTTCTTTCTCGACGAAGACGGAGCGGCCCCGGACGCCATGACGGACGATCAGGCTTTGTATATCGAAACCGAAAAAGGAATGGTGGTATTACTCGGCTGCGCCCACGCCGGCCTGGTTAACACGCTCGATTACATCGCCGAGCTCAGCGGGCAACGCCGCTTTCACGCCGTACTCGGCGGCATGCACCTCATCCGCGCCTCGGACGAGCGGATCAGCAGGTCGATCGATGCCCTGCGAACATACGACGTGCAGGTCATCGGCCCCTGTCACTGCACCGGTCCAAGCGCCGCCGACAAAATCCGCAGCGCCTTACCCGACCGCTTCCTCAAGCTCGCCGCTGGCGTGGTTGTGTCCGTTTAGAAAGCGTTGCTGGGAAAGATGAAATCTGCGAAGAGACGTGACTAACCGCTACCCGCGCTGGTCCCGGCACAGCGCCTGCCACATCTTCCACGACGACGGGTACAGCGTGTGGATCTGTTTATGAGCCTGCTCCACCTCTTCTTCGTTCCACCTGTCCGTCTCGGAAGAAATGCGCCTCAGCAACTCCTTCGCCTGCCGCTTCATGACGTTTGGCGTACGAATCGAGCGCTCGATCCGATCGGTCACAATATGAACGTGAATGCGACGTTCGTTCGACAGGTTCGTCAGAATCCGTGTCCCGGGCAGCGTCCCTGCGTTAATCCACGTCTGAAACGTCAGCCGCTCCCGCCGCGCGACATTGACCAGAAGCGCGACCACGATCACCGGCGGCATATCCCACGACGGCAAACGCAGATCCACCGAGCACGGACGCGGGTACAGCCCCATATTCGACTTATCTTCGCGAATATAGACATACAATCCGTCTCCCGTCGGCTTCAGCAGCATCCAGCCGGCGGCTTTGTTCAACATCGCTCGCGGAACTTCGAGAGCCGGCATATCTGCACCATCTCGGGGATTTCATCCAGACGGACGCTCACAGTGACAGCGCGGCGTCCACCATGTTACTATCGGACAATGCTTCCACATACATAAACATCGCCCAGCTTCCGATATTCTCGCCATCTCCGCGCACAACCCGCCTTGTACCGCCGACCCGCCAGCGATAGATTCAACACCGGCAAACGCGCAGCGCGGCTTTTGGCCGCAACCAAAGGGACCAAGGGTTCAAGGGGCCAAGGGGCCGAGGGGTCGGGTGGCCCATGGCTTTAGCCGTGGGGGACACGAATCGGTTGGCCATTCGCGTCCCCCGCCACTGAAGCGACGGGTCGCCCGCGCAGCCAGAAATCTTCGCGAACCGCGAAGAAATCGAACGTTTGCACTGCAAATAGGTACTCAACGGCTAGGAGCGAAAACGATGAAACTCGGAGTGATGGCGGCCGGTCTCGGCGGCATGGAATGGGAAAAGGCCCTGGATTACTCCCGGCAGGTCGGGCTCGAGGCGATCGAGATCCCCGTCGGTGCCTATCCCGGCAAACCCTTCTTCAACCCCGAGGAAGTGCTGAACAATCCGTCGGCCCAGCAAAGAATCAAGAACGACTGCGCCAGACGAAACCTCGAAATCGTCGGCCTCGCCGTCCACGGCAACATCGTCAGCCCCGACCCCGCCGTCCGCGAGCAACATCTAAAGGACCACGACGTCGCCGTCCGACTCGCCCGCAAGCTCGGCACCGACGTGGTGATCAACTTTTCCGGCTGCCCGGGCGGCTGCCCGGATGACAAAATGCCCAACTGGGTCACCTGCCCCTGGCCGCCGGAGTTCGAAACGATCCGCGATTACCAGTGGAACGACGTCCTCATCCCGTTCTGGATCAAGAAGAACAAGCAGGCCGCCAACGAGGGCGTCAAGATCGCCTTCGAGGCCCACCCCGGCTTCTGTGTCTACAACCCCGAGACGATTCTCAAGCTCCGCAACGCCTGCGGCGAGCAGCTCGGCGCCAACCTCGACCCCTCGCACTTCTTCTGGCAGAACATCGACCCGGTCGAGGCCGCCCGCGTGCTCGGCGACGCCGGCTGCCTATTCCACGTCCACGGCAAGGACACCGGCATCGACCCCTACAACACCAGAATCAACGGAACACTCGACGCCAAGAACTACGGCGACGTCCATAACCGCTCGTGGATCTTCCGCACCTGCGGCTACGGCCACGGCGACGAGTTCTGGAAGCCCTTCATCAGCATGTTGCGGCTCAAGGGCTACGACGGCGTAATCAGCATCGAGCACGAAGACTGCATGATGAGCGTCCAGGAGGGCTTCGAAAAAGCCGTCACCTACCTCAAGCCGCTGCTGATCAAAGAACAAGCCGGCGAGGCGTGGTGGTTCTGATGTGTGAGACCGGAACATGTGGGACCGGTTTGCAACTGGTCGATGTAGCGGCCGGCGCCTCGCCGGCCGAACGTAGCGTCGGGTCTCCGTGCCCGACGGCCGTAGCGTCCGTCCCTCGTTGGGGGACTGACCTCCGGCCGGTTTGTGCTGTGGGACCGGTTTGCAACCGGCCAGTGTAGCGTCGGCCCCCCGCGGCCGACGAGGAGGGACGCCGGGACAGGGGGACAAAGGGACGAAGTAAGGCACGGAGGCACACGGGCACGAAGTAAACGTAGCGACCGGGCTGCACATCGGCCGTAACGCCGACCGGTGAAGCCGTGAGACAGCAATGGGCACGAAGACAACTGACATCTCGCAACTGAGGAAGAACGCCCGAGCAGGTGACGTGATGGCGCAGTATCGCATGGGCGTCGCTTTGCGTGAGGGCGATGGCCTGCGCCGTAACAAACGCGCAGCGGCGCGGTGGTTTGAGCGCGCCGCGAAGGCCGAACATGTGGACGCGCAATACGAACTCGCGTACTGCTACGATCACGGGGTCGGAGTTCCGAAGGACGAGTGCGAGGCCGCCCATTGGTTGCGCGCCGCCGCCGAACAGAATCACCTCGAAGCGCAATACGATCTCTCTGTCTGCTATCGAAAAGGCGAGGGTGTCCGGCGAAATATGCGTGAAGCCGTAAAATGGCTCAAACGAGCTGCCGAAGCTGGTGACGCGGATGCCCAAGTCATGCTTGGCAACCTGTACAGCGACGGAAAAGGTGTCAAACGAAACCGCAAGCATTCCATTCGTTTGTATCGGGCCGCGGCTGCTCAGAACGACCCCGACGCCATGTACAATCTCGCCCTCTGCTACCAGCATGGCGAAGGTGTTCGAAAGAACTACCGCGAAGCGCTTCGTTGGTACCGCCAAGCAGCCGAGCATGACCATATGGAAGCCATGAACAACCTCGGCGTTGCGTATCGCGAAGGTCGTGGTGCGCGGAGAAACTATAGAAAGGCGTTCTATTGGCTCTTTCGCGCCGCTTGCATGGGGGACGACGAGGCCGAGTGCAGCGTCGGATATGCGTTCTTTCACGGTGAAGGCGTGCCCAAGGACTGGAACGTGGCCGTCAAATGGTATCGGCGCAGTGCGAACGCCGGCAACGACAGCGCCCAACACAATCTGGGGCTCTGCTACCGTGATGGGGAAGGTGTGAAGCGAAACCTGCGGTGGGCTCGCTATTGGCTCGGTCGCTCCGCCATGGCCGGGAACAAGTCGGCGAAGAAAGCAACGGCCGAATTGAATAAATGACGCTGTTGGTGCTACAAACTTCGCCCACTATACGGGACTGATTGATGCAGACACACTCAACCCAGACATCTGATCCTCGCGACGCCCTCGATCGATTCCTCGCCGACAATCCCGAGCTGGAACAGCTCTCCGCACGGCTAGCGCGCTTCAACGCCTTTCGTGTGCTTCGCGTGGAGAACGCCGAAATACGACACAGCAACGTTCTTGCGTGGCTGCTCGACCCGATGGGATCCCATGGTCTCGGACGCACTGTGCTTCGGAGGCTGCTTTCCTCGATCTTGCTCGCGGCTGACGCACCAGTGGATGGCGTCTCGGCTGCCCGCGTGGAACTGATGGAGTTCTCTGACGTTGAGGTTCGCCGCGAGTGGCAGCACGTTGACCTGCTCGTAATTTCCCATGACAAGCGCGACCGTCTCGTCTTGCTCATAGAGAACAAACTCATGTCGAGCGAGCATTCGAATCAACTCACGCGATATATAGTCAACGCAAAGGCCGAGTTCCCCGACTACCCGATTCTCCCGGTCTACCTCACGCTGCGCGGCGATGATCCGTCTGAGTCGGCGATGGAGGCCGGTTACATTCCGTGGAGTCATGTCCAGCTGCTGCATACGTTGGAATCGATCGTGCAACAGAGACGCGCTCAACTCACGCCGGACGTGGCAGCATTCGTAAATGATTACTTGAGCGTCCTCCGAGGTGTCACAATGCAGGATGAGAAACTCGTCGACCTGTGCAAGCGCATCTACCGCAAGCACCATGAGGCGATCGACTTGATCATGAAACATGGAAAAGTCGACATTTTCACCATGGTTGTCTCCGACGAGTTGGCAAGCCGCAAAGAATTTGTGCTGATCGGCAATGCGCCCACGACTTGGTTCATGCCCAAGTCCCTTGTTGGCGTCGTCCCAAAGAGCCACCCCGACGCCTGGGGTGGTTCGCCGACGTGCGTTGCGTGTTGGTTCTGGCCAGACAAAGGCAAGAACAATGTACATTTGATATTGGAAGCCGCAAAAATCTACGACGCTGACCTGCGGTTGCGTTTCATGTCCGAATTGCGGGACGCGGGATTCAAACTCACAAAAAAGGCATTCGAGCGCGATGCGGTGTATTCAAGGTTCCGGAGATTACATCACACGGCCGATCTGGACGACGAGGACAGCATACGCGATGCAGTCAAGGCGCTCCTGAAGAAGGCGCAGGGCGACTTCAAGCGGCTCGAACAGGTATGCTCCTCTGTATTCAAAGCCTCCGCCGCCTCATAGTCGCGCTGCTGGCCGGGTGCCACTGCTGTGTCCGCCTAAGCGCAGCCGATGGGTCAGCAGTGCCCGCCGCTGGCAGGCGTAAACACTGCTCGCAGAGCAGTGGCACACGTTGATCGGTGGGTCGGCGGGAGGCTTGCCCTGCCGGTGGTGGCCCTCGCTTGCGCTTCGGGTTCGGATTGGAGGTCGACTCGGGTGGGCGGTTGGCACCCGGCCCTACAGCCAACCGGTTGAAAACCGGTCCCACAGACGACAATCCCCAATCTCAAATCTCAAATCTCAGATCTCAAATCTCAAATCTCAGATCTCAGATCTCAAAACCCCAATCCCCAATCCCCAATCAGCAATCCGCAATCACGGACACTCTGTCCCGTAGACCGCCAGCAGCGCCGCCAGGTCGGACAGGTCGACGTCGCCGTCACCGTCGATGTCGCCGTCTTCGTAGGCGGCACCGCTGGTGGTGCCGTAGTGGGCGAGCAATTGTGACAGGTCGGCCAGGTCGATGTCGCCATCGCCGTCGAGGTCGCCGGGGCATGGCGGCGCCATGACTACCGCCCAGATCTCGATGTCGTCGATGTTCCAGCCGGGGTACGTGGTCGAGCCGTCGGTGGTCCCCATTTTCCAGCGGAGATAGACGGTTGCCTCGCCGTCGGCAACGGCCGAGATGGCAAACGTCATCTGCGTCCATTCGGTGGCGGCAATAGTGCTGTCCGGATTCTCCCAGAGAGCCGTCCAGTCCGAACCGTTGACGGAGATTTCGACACTAGCATGATCGTACGGCGTGCGTTCGACGCCCAGCCAACGCTGGAAACGCAACTCGCTCTCGAGCAGGATGC
>JAUWNI010000032.1 GCA_030612705.1 Phycisphaerae bacterium
GCGAAATCGAGACTATTAACCAAGCTATTGAGCAACTGAAGACGGGGCCATGACACTTCCGGTGGGCTTCGGCGGACGCTACGTTTCCCGGCTTACACAACGCCCGTTAAAATGTCATGCACCCGGCCAGATTCCTCCGCACTTTCCGCTGCTGCGAAGGTGGGACATTTCCCGTATAATCCGACCTGAACGGTTCTCCACCAGTTTGCTGACGCGGAACAAAAATGAGCGAAACTCAAACCCCCGACGCGGGCGTGAACACACCGATCGCCCAGGAAATGCAAGAGTCGTACCTGACCTACGCCATGAGCGTGATCATGGCCCGGGCGCTGCCCGACGTGCGCGACGGGTTGAAGCCGTCGCAACGGCGGATCCTGGTGGCGATGAACGACCTGCACCTGCGGCCCACCGCCAAGCACCGCAAGTGCGCCAAGATCGCCGGCGATACCAGCGGCAACTATCACCCGCACGGCGAAGGCGTGATCTATCCCACGCTGGTCCGCATGGGACAAGAATGGAATCTTCGCCACACCCTGGTCGACCCGCAGGGAAACTTCGGCAGCATCGACGCCGACCCCCCCGCCGCCATGCGGTATACCGAAGCCCGCCTCGCCCGGCCGGCCGAGGAAATGCTGGTCGATATCGATAAGGAGACGGTCGATTTCGAGGAGAACTACGACGGCACCCGCACCGAGCCGGTCGTTTTGCCCGGCAAGTTTCCGAACCTGCTGGTTAACGGCTCAGAGGGCATCGCCGTCGGGATGGCCACGCGATTGTTGCCGCACAATCTGGGGGAAATCTGCGACGCGGTCATCGCGCTGATCGACAATCCCGCAATCACCACCGACGAGTTGATAAAAATCGTCCCCGGGCCGGACTTCCCCACCGGCGGCGTAATCTGCGGCGTACAGGGCGTCCGCGAGGCGTACGAGACCGGGCGCGGCTCGATCGCCGTCCGCGGCGTCATCCATACCGAAGAGACCAAGACCGGACGCACAATGATCGTGGTCGACGCGATCCCCTACGGCGTCCTGCTGCCAACCATCAAGGATCGGATCATCGATGCGATCCAGAACGGGACGATCAAGGGCATTGACGACATGCGCGACGAGTCGGGCCGCAAGCAGATGGTCCGTCTGGTCATCACACTGAAGAAAGACGCCAATCCCGATGTCATCGTCAACCAGCTTTGGAAGTACACGCCGCTGCAAAGCAACATTCACACGATCAACGTCGTGCTGGTCAACCGGGTGCCCAAGACGCTGAGCTTCAAGCAGCTCATCGAGCACTTCCTGCAACACCGAATCGACGTCGTGCGGCGGCGAACGCAGTACCTGCTGCGCAAGGCCCGCCAGCGGGCACACATCCTCGAAGGTCTGATTCTGGCGATCGCCGACATCGACGAAATCATCCAGATTATCAAGGAGTCGCCCGACGTCGACACGGCGCGGCAGCGGCTGATGGACAAGCCATTGCGGCTGAGCGAGAAAGCAACGGTCACGCGGCTGCTGCCCGAAGCGTTCGTACAGCGGGCAACCAACAATGATCAGCACCTGACCCGCACGCAGGCCGACGCGATCCTGGCGATGCAGCTCCGGCGGCTGACCGGGCTGGAAATCGAACAACTCGCGCGGGAATACTCGAAGCTAACCGAGGAAATCGCCGACTACGAGCTGATCCTCAGCGACGAGCGGCGGGTGCTCGACATTATCGCCGAAGACATGCGCGAACTGAAAGCAAAGTACGCCGAGCCGCGGCGGACGCATATTTCGGGTGCCGTTCGCGAGCTCGACATGGACGAACTGATCGAGCAGGAAAACGTCGTCGTCACACTCTCACACCAGGGCTACATCAAACGCGTCCCGATCGATACCTACCGCAGCCAGGGCCGCGGCGGGCGCGGCGTCCGCGGCACCGAGAGCAGAGACCGCGACTTCATCGAACACATGCGCGTCGCCTCGACACACGACTACCTGCTGTTCTTCACCAACCGCGGGCGCGTGTATTGGCTGCGCGTCTACGACATTCCGAGCATGCAGCGGACCAGCCGCGGCCGCTCGCTGGCCAACATCCTGACCATGCAGCCGAACGAGCGGCACATGGCGGTGCTGAAGGTCTCGGAGTTCGAGGAGAACTTCGTGTTCTTCGCGACCGAAAGGGGCGTGGTGAAGAAATCGCCGCTGTCGGCGTTCTCGCGACCGCGTCCGAGCGGCATCCAGGCGATCAAGCTCGATCCGGACGACTCTCTAATCAAGGTCTCGCTCTCCAGCGGCAACGACGAAATCGTGCTCGGCACGCGTGGCGGCATGGCCTGCCGATTCAGCGAAGACAACGTCCGCGCCATGGGGCGCAGCGCCCGCGGCGTGCGCGGCATCAACCTGAAAACCGGCGACATCGTGGTTGACATGGCGGTGATGAAGCCCGGCTGTAGCCTGCTGACCGTCTGCGAGCACGGCCATGGAAAGCGCACCGATATCGACGCATACCGCCTGACTCGCCGCGGCGGCAAAGGCGTGATCAACATCAGAACCACCGAACGCAACGGGCCGGTTGTGGCGTTGCGGTCCGTCACCGACGACGACGCCCTGATGCTCATCACCGCCAACGGCATCCTGCTGAAAATGTCGCTCGACCAGTTGCGCGACATCGGCCGGGCAACGCAGGGCGTGCGGCTGATCCGCGTGCATGGCGACGACCGGGTGGTTGCCGTGGCGAGAGTGCCTAGCGATCGCGAGGAACGCGAGGTCAACGGTATCGAAGCCGAATCGCCGACGGATGCCGAGAACACAGCCAGCGAGTCGAACCGGATCGAAGCAATCGAAGAACCTGAGAAGCCGACGGATGGAGACGCGGACGAGCCGCGCGGCGCCGCAGGGGAGTAGAATTGACTCTTCCCGAACGACCGGGCGGACTGAAGTCCGCGGCTCTTCTTGAGACTCTGTCTGCCTGGTTCATCAATACACCTGCGACAGAGCACTAGAAATCCAGGCCGAGATCGAGCGCGACGGCCGAGTGGGTCAGCGCGCCGACGGAAATGCGGTCGATGCCGGTGGCGGCGATGTCCGCGATATTCGCGAGCGACACCTTGCCGCTGGCTTCGAGCGCGAGCTTGCCGCATAGACCCCGCGAATCGCGGTACTCGACGGCTTTGCGCATCTCCCCCGGCGAAAAATTGTCGAGCAGGACGATATCCACGTCGTCGACTTTGCACACTTCGGCTAGCTGCTCGAGTCGATCCACCTCGACCTCGACGAACTTGGCCGAATCAGGCTTGCGTTTCAGCAAGTCCAACAACGTGTCGGCGAGGCGCTCGGTCGGGATGCCGGCGAGGTGGTTGTCCTTGATCAGGATGGCGTCGTAAAGCCCCACGCGGTGGTTGGTGCCGCCGCCTATTCGGACGGCGTACTTGTCGAGTTCGCGCCAGCCGGGCAGCGTCTTGCGTGTGTCGAGTACCCGCACATCGGGGTTCGCTTGACGGGCGGTCTGAACGTAACGATGCGTCAGTGTCGCGACGCCGCTCATCCGGCCCAGGAAATTGAGCAGCGTACGTTCGACGGCGAGCACGGCGGCTTTAGGTCCGCGCAGCGTTGCAATACTCTTGCCGGCCGCGATCGGCTGCCCGTCTTCAAATCGCCCAACACCGCGTTTTGCCGACTCGAACTTCAGTTCCCGATCCAGACGCTTTGCAAAGACGGCACAGATATCCGCCCCGAGCGCAAGGCCGCAGATCACGCCGTCGGCACGCGGCACAACGCGGGCCTCGACTTCAACTCGCGGCTCGTCGAACAGTATCGACGTAACGTCGCCGGACTGACCGAGGTCCTCGTCACGGGCGGCCTGGATGAGTTGGATGGTTTGCTCGGACCACATGCGATCCGTCACGACGGTGTTCGCCGTGCCTATTTGCCTTCAAACTTCGGCTCGCGTTTATCGATGAACGCCTGCACACCCTCGCGGTGGTCGGCGGTTTTGCCGGCGGTGTGTTGCAGGAACGCTTCGTATTCCAGTTGGTCCTCGAGCGTGGCGGTCCAGGCGCGATTCAGGGCACGTTTGGTCAGGCCGATCGCGCGCGTCGGCAACTCCGCCAAACGATTGGCAAGCTCGTCCACCGCCGCTTCTAACTGCTCGTCGTCGACCACGCGATTGACCAGGCCGCAGGCGCGGGCCTCTTCGGCCGACATTTGTTCGCCCAGGAAGCACAGCTCCGCGGCCCGGGCGTGGCCAACGTGGCGCAGCAGCGTGAGCGTGGCGCCCATGTCGGGCACGAGGCCGACGTGGACGAACGCTATTTTGAACGCCGCGCCGCGGGCGCAGATGCGCAGGTCGCAGGCGAGCGCCAGGCTGGCACCGGCACCGACGGCGATACCGTTGACGGCGGCGACGACCGGTTTTTCCAGCGTGCGAATGCGGCTGATAACCGGGTTGTATTTTTGTCGCAGCAGTGTGCCAAAGTCCATCGCCCGCGAATCGTCGCCGGCGGTGTGACGTTCATGGATCACCCGCAAGTCCTGCCCCGAGCAGAAGGCCCGCCCGGCACCGGCGATGACGATGCAGCGCAGTTGCTTGTCACGCTCGGCCATGCGCAGGGCGGCGGCCAACTCGATGCCCATCTGCTCGTTCAAGGCGTTGAGCGAATCGGGGCGGTTGAGTGTGATCTTCAGAACGCCGGCGGCGGCGGCAACTTGAATCGTGCTGAAGTTTGTGGCCATCGAATCGATTCCTAATGAGAACGTAATCGCCAACGGCGATTCTTCAGGGCCCGAACCAGTCCCGTGAAAAGCCCTTTTTCATCGACCGTCCGTGTAGCGGCCGGCGCCACCGCCGGCCGTAGAACACTGAAAATGCCGCTTTTGCGCCAACGGCCTGCTAGGCGCGGGCCGCTACACAACTTCTACACCGAAGCACTACCGGCCGGCGAAGATCGCCTGTCGTTTCTCCTGGAAGGCGCGCATGCCTTCCTTCTGGTCGTCGGTCGCGAAGAGCATGTAGAACAGCTTCTTCTCAAACTCGATACCTTCGGTCAGCGTCGTCTCGAACGCCTTGGCGACGGTCTCCTTCCCGAGTTGCAGGGCGACCGGCGCCTTCTGGCAAAGCTCCCGGCAGACCTTGAGGGCTTCATCGAACCACTGCTCGGCGGGGACGACCCGGCTGATCAAGCCCATCGCCAACGCCTCGGCGGCGGTAATCATGCGCCCGGTGAGGATCAGGTCCATGGCCTGCGCCTTGCCGACGGCGCGGGTCAGCCGCTGCGTGCCGCCGGCACCGGGGATGATACCGAGGTTGATCTCGGGCTGCCCGAAGCGGGCGGTCTCGGCGGCGATGATGATGTCGCAGCACATCATCAACTCGCACCCGCCGCCGAGCGCGTAGCCGCTGACGGCGGCCACGATCGGCTTGTGAAGATTCTTGATGCGAACCCAGCGACCGAACATGTTGCGGTGGTGCATCTCGATCATGGAGGCGTCGGCCATCTCGTTGATGTCGGCACCCGCCGCGAAGGCTCGCTCGTCGCCGGTCAGCAACATGCAACGGATGTCCGAATCCGCGTCGAACTGTTCCAGCGCCTCGATCACCTGCGTCATCAGCACGTAGTTAAGGGCGTTCAACTTGTCCGGCCGATTGAGTCGGACAATGCCGATGTGGTCGCGTACTTCTGTTTTAATTTCGTTTGCCATGGCGAAATCGTACGCGCTGCGAGAGAAATGCTCAATATGCCGGCGGGTAGGGGTGCATGACAAAATCCGTGGGACGCGGACATGCCGTCACCTGGTGCTCTGTTTCACAAATACGTCGACTATGGGAAACCGTGAAGAGCCGCGGACTTCAGTCCGCCCGGTCCTTCGGGAAGGGTAAATTCTACTCCCCGCGGCGCCACACTAATCCCCAATCGTCAATCGTCAATCCCCAATCGTCAATGCTCCTTTGGTTGCGGCCAAGGGCCGCGCTGCGAGGCGTGTGGTATCAATGTACCGACGCGGAGGCGTTTGCGGAACGTCGTTTCCGCATGGCCAGGGCCTGGATGACCAGATGTGGGATGGTCTCGGGCGAGCCGGTCAGGTCGGCGGCGCCCAACTGCTGGGCAACTTTGGGCATTCCGAAGACGACGCACGACCGGGCGTCCTGGGCCACCGTTAGCGCCCCGGCCTGTCGCAACCGAAGCAAGCCGCGGGCGCCGTCATCTCCCATACCAGTCAGCAGGATGCCGATCGCATTTTTGCCGGCCGACTTGACGGCCGAGTCGAAGAGTTGGTCGACACTTGGGCAATGACGGTTTACGGGACGCTGATGCGTATAGCGCGCGACCCATCCTCGCGCACTATGGCAGACCGTCAGGTGTGTATCGCCCCGGGCGATCACGGCGCGTCCGGAGGACAACAGATCACCATCGACCGCCTCACTAACTTTCAGCGGGCTGCTGAGATTCAGCCGCTCGGCAAACGCGGGCGTGAACAACGCCGGCATGTGCTGGACGATGGCTATGGCGGGTGAGTCGGCTGGCATGTGCATCAGCAGTGTGCGCAACGCCTCGGTCCCGCCCGTGGACGCGCCGATGACGATCAGGTGGCGGTAAGGAGAGATCCCAATGGCGCGAAACGACGGTCCCCCCGCCCGTGCCTTGTCGATGCGCAACTTTGGCACGGGGCGTGCATCGTTGACGGCGGTATGGATTTTCCGGGCCAACTCCTCGCCGAGCTTGCGGACCGGCTCGGAGCCGAGCCCGGAGGGTTTGACAACAACATCGAGGACCCCCTGTTCGATCACGGCGATGGCGTGCCGCGCGTCGCGCTTGCTGGAGCCGCTACAAGCAATAATCGGAACGGGATAGTTCTCGCGCAGGCTATGGAGCAATTCCGTCCCGTTCGCTTTCAGCAACGCCAAATCGAAGAGGATCACTTCGGGATGGTAGTCGAGAATGCGATCGCGGACTTCGACCGCGGCGCCCGCGCCCGGCAAAACGTTGATCTCATGGTAGCGGCTCAGCGCCCCCAATACCAGTGTATGGAACAAGGGTGAGGCTTGCACGGGCAGGGCATTAATTGGGTTAACACTTTTCAACTTCCTCATCCCGCCGTGTGGATCGGCTCCCTACTGTTTCCTGTAGATCGTCGGCATGACGTAGGTAAGCGTGTGTTTAATGTTGTTGAGGCTCTCCGAATGCCCGATCAGCAGGTAGCCCCCGGAGTTCAGCACGCCGGTAAACCTGGCGACCAGCGTCTCCTGTGTCGGCCGGTCGAAATAGATCATCACGTTTCGGCAGAAGATCACATTGAAGCCGTTGCGAAACGGGTACCGTTCGTCCATCAGGTTAAAGCGGGCGAACTTGATCTGCTTGCGCAGCTCCGGCTGAATCTGCATGAGTGTCTCGCCGCCCTGTTTGACGCGCAGGAAGTAACGCCGCTTGAATTCCGCCGGCACGCTGGCCATACGGTCGGCGGCGAAGATCCCGGTTTGGGCACGTTCGAGCATTTTCGTGGAGATGTCGGTGGCGAGGATCTTATACTGCAAGTTGGAGTATTGGCGTGCCAGGTTGTCCATCGTAATCACGAGCGAATAGGGTTCCTCGCCGCTGGAGCACCCCGCGCTCCAGATGCGGAGGAAGGTCCGCCGCTTACGCTCGCCTTCGCTCGCCCAGTCTCTGACTGTCTTGGCAAGGAACTCGAAGTGCTGGTTTTCGCGGAACAGATGCGTGGTATTGGTGGAGATTGCGTCGATCAGTTCGGCGAGTTCCCGCCCGCTCCGATCCGCCTTGACGAATTCGTAATACTCGCGATAGGACTTGAACTGGCCGGCGCGTATCCGCTTGCCGAGCCGTGCCCGCACCAACTGCATTTTCTGATCACCGAGATTGATCCCGACCTTCTCGTAGATCAGCTTGCTAAACAGCTCGTATTCCTTGTGGGTCAGGTCCTTGATAGTATCAATCAGCATGTCTCGTTACCCCAAAGCCTTTAAGTGCATCGGCGCGTTATGCTCGGTCGGGCTTGTACGTGCAATAAAACGGCTCGCCGGATACCGACAATTCGCAGGTTACATCGTTGTCATCGAAGTCGAATTGCGGCGTTTCCGCGCACTCGGCGGCTGTGGGTAGCGAAAGATTGAACACGGAGTCCATCCCATGGCAGGCCGTCACGAACTGCCCGCAAACAATATTCATGAATTCGCGGAGCGCATCGCCGACGCCGCTTAGGACCTCTTCATCGTCCGGGCTCAAGCCGAGCAGGTTGGCGGCCAATTGAACGGCAAAATCCCTCGTGCACCAGCAGCGCAGCGTCCCGCTGACCGGCCCGGAGTAGGAAATACGGCACTCCATCCAAACCGCCCCGGGTACCGGCTGGGGTCGTTCGTCGTCACTTATCAGAAACGCCAGATCTCCCAACACATCGCCGATAATTGTGGTTAGCTCAGGCGTTGTCATTGTCGGATCGGTCTTACTCGACTCCATCAGATTCTCCGGACTCTTGTTCGGGTTCCTTAAAGCGCTCTACATCGACCGCGGCACTCGGCAAGGGTATCTCCGATGCGGTCAACGAGTTTACAATCGTGATTTCCTTCACCCCTTTCACTTGACGCTCTTCCACCTTCATCGGTCCCTTGAACGCGTTCTTGAGCGTGGTCTCACGCAAACCAAAGACCAGCACCACGCCCTGGTAAACCGTGCCCGCTATTTCAATCCCGACTTTACCGTCCGGGGTGGTCTCCGCGAGCATCCGTTCGCGCTCGGCCGTCAGATCTTCGGCCACGATTCCGATCTCCTCCGTCTTTGCCATTAATTCGGTGGCCTGCTCGCGTTGTGTGGGGGTTAGCCTCTTCATATTGATTAGCAACGGCTGCACGCGTGAACGAATCTGCTCGGCCTGTTCCAGATGTTTCTGGATCTGCTTCTCCATCTTCCGGGTGCGGTGCAACACCGCCCCGTCGACACCTACCGCGATCCGTGTCGGCACGCCGACCTCGCTGCCGGCGTGTTTGATCTTGGCGCCGCTCCGCGCGTAGATCTCACCACCGATGATTGATCCGTGTTCGATCCGCAACTGTCCGGTAGTCCGCACGTTGCCGTTGATAATCTCTTTGGTAATGCAGACATCGCCCCCGGCTTCCAGTTCCGAGCTATCGCAGATGCTGGCCGTGATCGAACCCCCGGCCTTGACCCGACAACCGGACTCCTGCCCGAAGATACCGCCGCGCACCTGGATATCTCCGCCGACATCCACTTCCCCGGCATCCACCGCTCCCCCCACCGTCAACGACCCGGTCGTTTTAACTATGAAGTTGGGCTTGATGCTCCCGCCGATGTGTACGTCAATGACACTGTCGATGTTGCCGGACTTGAAGTCGACATCGCCGGGGATCGTCAGCACTTCCTTCATGCAGATCGTATTGCCCTCGTACTCCAACCGGCCCGGCACCTCCGTCACCACTTGCCCCGAGTCGTCCTCCGCCATTCGTAGGCCATGGCCCAGCTTCAGCGGCAAGCCGTGCTTTCGCCGCGGCGGTATATCCCCCCCGAGCACGTCCTTTCCCACTACGCTTTCGGTCGGCGGTTTGATTTGTCCCACCGGCGTGTTGGCCTCGATCGTCAGGATCGCGTTCGCCGTGTAATAGTTGATCGCCGCACCCCCCTGCCAATCACGCGCTTGCTTCTCGAACTCCTCATTCCACACGAATTCGCCGTTGTTGGCATCGACCGCGACCTGAGCTTCGGCAATCAGAAAACGCTCGGGAATCTCCGGCGGTCCGTCATCGCCGTCACTCTGCGATCCATCGGCGACAATCTGCACGTATTCGTTGATGCGCTCACGAACCGCATCACTGATTTCAATGCCCTTTTCAGTGAGTGCGTCGACAATTTCCAGCCCATTGGGCGGCGAGAAGTCCGGCAACACCTTTCCGGGCAGTTCGATCCAAGCCTGCATGCGATCTTTGGCTATAACGGTTCGGATCTGGTCCATTTCCTTATTCGTACCGAGGTCCATGGCCAGCTCCAGATTGGCATATTCGCGCAGGTTGTACGCGCGGTTTCACATGAGTACTCATCCGATCTCGTATCGGTGAAATTGCGGCTATATCATAAGTAGTAGTCGCCGAGATGGGCCTGGCAGGCTCATAACTTCTTGTGGTTAGAAGATTAACGCTAACCAGCCGGCAAATCGTGCGTGTGTCAACGTCCGAGTTTGGAGGGTTTTTACGTAGCTCTTAAGCCCGTGAGTGGTTACGCCAAGCCCGCCGCCAACAAGTCCATCAGGCGTAACAGGCCCACCGGTTTATCCGCATCGTCCACCACCACCAGACTCGTGATTTGGCTCTTACGCATGATGCGCAGACATTCCACCGCCGGGAGCAAGCCTGAAACGGTCGAAATCGGTACAGGCGGGGCAGTGGACGATCGCCGACTCTGCGCGTGCGCCTTGTGGACGTTTAATTCGCGTGGGTTCGGCACGCGAGAAAAGATTCGCCGTAGATCGCCGTCCGTGAACGTTCCCAGCAGCTTTCCATCCGCCTCGCATATCAATGTCAGGCCGAGCTGTTTGCGGGTAATCTCAACCAATAAGTGCTCGAAGGAATCGTCGGCGCGGACGAGCGGCAATTCGTCACCCGTGTGCATCAGATCCTCGGCCCGCAGCAGCAACCGACGACCAAGTGTCCCTTCGGGGTGATATTGGGCGAAGTCCTTGGCCTCAAACCCGCGGGCGTGCAACAGTGCCATCGCCAGCGCGTCGCCGACCGCCAGCATCATGACGCAGCTCGTGGTCGGGGCGAGGTTGAGCGGGCCGGCTTCGGGTACTTCCGGCAGCAGGAGCATATGCCGACTCAACTCCGCCAGTCGCGATTCGCGACCCTGCGTAATCCCGATCACCGGTCCGCCAAGCCGGCGAAAGTGTTCGACGAAGCGCAGCACCTCGGCGGTGTTACCGCTACGTGATAGCGCAATCAGGCAATGCCGCTCGGTGACGATCCCGAGGTCGCCGTGGAGCGCCTCGACCGGGTGCATGTAGACGGCGGGCGTGCCCGTGCTGGTAAGCGAGGCGGCAATCTTCTGCGCGACGATTCCGCTTTTACCGAGACCGCTGACGATCACCTGGGCGGCGGGGAGCACGGTTTCCAGGGTCGCGTCGAAGCCGCCGTCGAACGTCTCGGCGAGGCGGCGCAGTGCTTCCGCTTCGTCGGCGACCACCTGTCGTGCGATGTCGAGAGGCTTTTTTTTCACGACTTTATTCTTCGTTTTGTTCGGCCGCGGTTGGTGCCGGAGTCGGCGATTCGCCGCGCTCAAGCGCCGCCAACTTCGCCCGCGCGGCGGCCATCAAATCGGCCTGTTGCGTCCGCTCACGCTCCGAGGTCTCCGCCTCCAACAGCGAGAGGGCCTGCTTCCAATGCTTCCGGGCGGCGTCACGATCGCCCAAGCGATAAGCCGCGTCCGCCAAATGATCGTAAAGCACCGCGTCCCGTCCGTCACGCAGTTGAACGGCTCGGGCCAGATACTTCCGGGCGTTGCTGAAGTCACCCGCCTTGTAATACGCCCAGCCGAGACTGTCGAGAAAGGCGTGGTTCCAAGGCTCGGCGGCGACGGCGGCCCGGATCATCATCGTGGCCCGTTCGAGATTGATTCCGTGGTCGACCCAGGTATAGCCCAGATCGTTGAAAATCCCAACGTCGTCCGGACGGTACTCCAGCAGGAGTTCCATCACCTGCGCGCATTCGTCTTCGCGCCCGGCACTCTGTAACGTCCAACGCTTGTATTTCAATGCTTCGTGCGCGAGCGCCTGGTCCTGCCCCTCCGCCTCCCGCTGCCACTGCTCGCTACGATCGAGCGCCTCGTCATAACGCTCGGCGTCGTGTAGCGCAAGTACGAGTTGCTTGCGAACCTCACGCCGCACGTCGCCTTCGACCCCGCGCTCATCCAGCAGGGCATTGAACTCAGCCACTGCCGTATCATTCTCACCCTTGGCGGTTTGACACCGCCCCAACCAGATTCGCCGCGTGATGCTCTCGGCGTATGTGCCCTCGAACTTGCGGGCGACCTCGAGCGCCTCGTCCGGGCAATCTCCCAGAAGCAGAACATTGACCAATTCCTCGGTCAACGCCGCGCCGGTCGGATTATCCTCCAGCCATTTCCGGAGCCGGTCGGCGACCTGCCGGTAATGCTCGGCCTGTTTGCCGTACTCGATGAACTCGACCCGCCGCCGATCGCTTGGATCGTCTTCGAGCCGCTGCTTCACCAGCGCGAACGCCTCGTCGTTGTGATCACAATCGAGCAGGACGGCGATCTTGTGGTATGTCAACGTCTCGTTGTCCGGCTCGGCTTTGATCCAGTCCTCGACCATCTCGCGCGCCTCGTCGCACCGGCCGAACTCGATGTACGAGCGCAGCAACTGCACGCGATAGCGGTCCGCCTCGTCCGGGTCCAATTCGATCAGACGCCGCAACAGGGCCCGGCCTTCTTCGAGCCGAAAGTCGTTCAGGTCGGCGTGCGCCAACGGCCACAAGACGGCCAAACGGTTCGGGAAGCGCTTGATCAGGGCCTCCAGCAGCGTGATCGCCTCGTCGAACTCTCCTCGCACCGACTGCACGTTCACCAGCAGCATCGTCAAGTGGTAATCGTCGGGATGTGTGCCGCGGACTTGCTTTATCACCTCCCAGGTCTCGTCGAGTCGGCCTCGAAAGTACAACCCCCCCGCCAGCAGCCGCGCTGTCGCGATATCATCCGGATAGCGTTCGAGCTGCAACTTCAACTCGGCGAGATGTTCGGTCCCGAAGGGTTTGGAAACAAAACGCATCAGCGTGTTGATTCGGCGAAGCGTGCCGGCCGGCACGGCGTCCCGGTCGAGTCGATCGAGCTGCGCGCGGGCGACTTCGATTTTGCCGCCGCGCAGGTAGCAGTCGATCAAACCTTCGAGCGCATCGCCGTTGCCGGGATCGTGTGTGAGTGTCTCCTGGAAGTAGCGTTGCGCGCCGCGCAGGTTTCCGAGCCGGCGGTAGTGTTGCGCCAGGGCGAGCGTGTACGCCGACTCCCGGGGGCATAGCTTGATCGCCTGCTTGTAGCTCTGCTCGGCCCGCTCGTTTTCGTCGAGCCCCTCGTGGGCTTGGGCGAGCAGATAGTGGGCGGCGACCAGGTCGGGTTGCTCCTTCAACACTTTCTCGGCGTACTTCCCGGCGGCGTCCCACTGGTAACTCGCCAGCAGCATCTCGCCTCGCACCACGTATGCCGGCGCAAAGTCCGGACGCTCCGCGACGCAGGCCCGCAAAAGCTCGTCGGCCAGCGTCAGTTCATCGGCCGCCAAGGCGCTGACTCCCAGAACGTAATCGGTCGCGAAATCCGCCTCGGGCTCAGCGCGAAGCGCTTTGATCAATTCGACGACGTTTACGCCGGTCTCGAACCAGCCTTTCCACTGGGCGAGTCGTCGGCGGGGCATTTCCGCCAAATCCGGCTTGTTTCGCACGAATGTGATGAGCGTCTCCAGCGCGCCGCGCGGGTCGCCAGCCGCTTGCCGGGCCGCGGCGACTTCCCAGGTGATTTCCTCATCGTCGGGCCGCTGAGCCAACAGAGCCTGCCCGACACGAACGGCGTCTTCCGATTCGCCGACATCACCAAGGACGCGTGTCAATGCTCGCGCTTGTTCGAGCTCGCGCCCCTCCGCGACTCGACTCACCACCGTGTCGAGCCAATCTTGCAACTGATTTGCCTCACGGGCGGCAGCAACCGCGATCGGCAGCAAAGCTTCGGCAGCTTCGGGTGCGTCCAGCCGCTCGCGACAGAACGCGAAGGCATGTTCCGCCTCGCCGGCGGAAAGCAACGCCCGGGCGTACGACCGCGCGACGGACAAATCATCGGGCCAGATTTCGCGGGCCCACTCGGCGATGCGCAACGCTTCGGCGCCGAGCCCCAACCTATTCAGCAATTCCAAACGCCGCGGAATCATTCCGTGCGGACGTTCGGCGAGCAGTGCGGCAAAGTCGGGCGCGTTGCGTTGTTCGGGGTGTGTCTGCCAGAGCGCCGTGTCAAAGTGCCCATAGGCTTGCGCCGCCGCCAGATCGTAACCGGCCCGTTCCAAGAGTTGTCCGAGCGAGTACCAGGCGCGGGTAACCTTGGGGTTGTTCAATTCGCGCTCGGCGGCGAGCGTGGTGGAGCGGTAATGCGCGATCGCCAACTCGCGCTGTCCCTGTCCACGATAGATCTGTGCAAGCAGATAATGGATGTTTGCATCGCCGTGCCCGAGCCGGGCCGCGGCCTCGGCCGAGGCGCGGGCCTCGTCGAACCGTCCAAGTCGGGTCTTCGCGAGCGCCAACAGGTAATGGACTTCGCGGCGATCTCCGCCGGGCTCCTTCAGCGCGCCGGTCAGCATCTCCACCGCGTCCTGAAAACGCCCGTCCTCAATCCCGGCGCGGGCCTGCTCGAAGGCGGTCTGCACCGTCGGCACCTCATCCAAAGGCACGACTGTTACGGTCGGCGGCGGCTCGGCACCGACAATCTCGGCCAGCGGAGTCCGGGCACGCCGGGATTCGTCCGTTCCCACATCGTCGTCCCGTGGAAAGGCGGCTCCGGCCGCCAATAGAACTAACGCACTACTTACCCAGACCGCCGACCACGGCAGTCGGCGTCGAATGCCACCGTCATCACATCTCATCATGCCGGTCATGTCTCGCATCGGATGAACACCATTCGGGTTGCTCTTGTCGGCACCGCCTCGTTGGTTGCTTGAATTCGGATATGGTAACGCGAACGGCCAATCAAAGCCTCAAGCGCGAGCGCTGGGTTTTTTCGTTCGGGGCGTCCCCGAGTACGGTCCCCTCGCTTGCGCTCAGGGTTCTGATTCGGGACACCAAACGCTATTGTGCACCCATCCCTCGCCGGTCGCGTCATCGCCGGCGGGGATCAAGTTAAGCGCGTTTACGCGGACTTGGCCCTCTTTAGCGAACGTCGGGTTTGCCTTGTCATCTTCTTGGGCGCGGTTTTCTTCGCCTTGGGTTTGCGCCGCGCGGTCGGCTTGCTCTTCGTTTTTACCGACTTCTTTGCTTTCTTCTTCGTTTTCTTCTTCGCTTTCTTTTTCGTCTTGGGCCTGGATGCCGCCTTTACCCTGGGTTTCCTGACCGACTTCCGTTTCTTCGCGGGTTTCTTCTTTACCGGCTTCGGCTTTGCGGCTTTTTTCGACTTCTTGGCCGGTTTGTCGGCGTCAGCCGTTCCGGCAACATCCTGCTTTTCCTTGTCTCCCGGCTTGTCGGGCTCCGTTGTTGTGACGATGGTTGATCGGCCGGCGGCAACGAGTCGCAGCATGTTGCGGGCGGTGCGGTCGGGCGGGATGCTGGCGATACGCTTCACCTCGCCGTTGCGAACCGCGGACCCCATCTCGGTCCAGGCCTGTTTCTCAACCAGCGCGAAGAATTCGAGCGCCTCGCCCTCGGGAACCCGCCGCTCGAGAAACGCCTGGGCCTCTTCCAGGGAGCACCGGCGATCGATGATGCCCTCCTTGCGAGCATAAGCCCACATCGCCTCGTCGAGCGGGACGGCGTGTTGCTGCAAGCCCAGCAAGCGGACTCGCGCCCGGCTATAGGCATCGAGCCCGTCGATCCCTTCCAGATACTCGTACGCTTCCTTCTTCGACATTCCTCGCAAACGGTCGAGCGTGACCTCGTGCTCGTGCGCGAACACCTTGTTGAGCGCCCGTGACAGATCTTCACACTTCAAACGCGCGTCCGGAAACGCGCCGACCATCTCGGTCATCTCGATCGCGGGAACCACGCGCAGCTCGTTGTAATCCACCACCAGGCCGCGCAGCCGATCGAGCGCCTCGCGGGCCTTCGACTCCGGCACGTTGCGCGAGAAAATCCCCAGGATCATCTGCGTGATGACATCACCCGCCGGCGAACGTCCGACCTTGCCCTGCTTCGTCCGCAACGAACGGATGAGCTGCTTCAAGCGGGCAGCGCATTTTGTGGCACCCCTCATCGCTCAGCAGTCCTCCTGATCTTTATGGACTTCACCGGCCGCGTCGCCCGGACACATTTTCTCGTCGAGTTCGACTTCGGCCGGATCCGCATCCCCCTCGGCCCGCTCGTCGAGCTCTTCCATCAAACGATCGATTTGCCGGACCGTGCGGAAACTGTTCTGCACCGAATCATCACGCCGGAAGTCGAGCAGTGGTGTCTGGCGCAGAGTGACCTCGCGCGCGACCAGCGTACGGAGACGGCCGGCGGCGTGGCGCAGGGCCTGAACGCTGAGCTTGCGCCGCGCATCTTCCGCCATCACGCTCACGTACACGTGCGCGACCGACATATCCGCGCTAACCTCCACGTGTGTAATCGAGGTCAGCGGCTCGATCCGCGGATCGCTGAGGCGATTCTGAATAGCGTCGGCAAGTATGGAACGAACCAGGCTTGCGACTCGCTCGGTCCTTCGGGACACGGCTTTTCGACTCCCAACTTCCCCGCCCCCACGCGACCGAACGTCCGGATGAGCCGGACAAGGGTCTGAACTATAACAACTCGATCTCGAAATCCAGCAGCGACGCCCGTCTGAAGTTTCGAATCTCGTCCACGATCTTGCTGAGCGAGCTTTCCACGAAACGCGCGTCGTTCGCAATCATCGTTAATCCCAGGGTAGCCGCCTGTCGCCGATCCAGATCGTCGATCTCGGCAATCGAGATATTGTGCCGGCTACCCAACCGATCCTTCAGGCTCTTGACCACGCGGCGTTTGTCCTTTAACGACAACGCCTCGTAGATTCCAAGTCTGACCCTCAGAACGCCAACCACCATCGCTCGCCCCGCACGGTTCACACACGCGGCCCACCATTACAGGGTCTGCGCGACTTCCACAACTGCGTACGTCTCAATCACGTCGCCCGGCTTGAGGTCGTCGTATCCTTCGATCTTGATTCCGCACTCCAGCCCGGCACGCACCTCACGCGCGTCATCCTTGAACCGTTTCAGCGAACCGATCGCATTGCCTTCCGCGACGATCCGCCCGTCGCGGACCAGGCGGATCCTCTGATTACGGCCGACGATGCCGTCGGTAACAAAGCAGCCGGCGATCCGGCCGACGCGTGTAATGTTGAACACCTGCCGTACTTCAACCTTACCGCGCGCCTCTTCGTGCTCTTCCGGCTCCAGCAGGCCTTCGAGCGCTTTGTACAGGTCGTCGTGGACCTCGTAAATCACGCGGTAGAGTCGCACTTCGACGCCGCCCTGCTCCGCCAATCGTCGGGCGCGGTCCTCGGCGATGACGTGGAAACCGATCAGCAGGGCCTTGGAAGCGCGGGCCAGCTCGACGTCGGCCTCGGAGATGGCTCCGACCCCGGCGTGCAGGATCCGCAATCGGGCCTTGTCCGAGGGAAACTCGCCCAGCGAAGCCTTCAAAACGTCGACCGAACCCCGCACGTCCGCCTTGATGATCACGTTCAACTCGGGGATCTCACCTTCCTCGCTGCTGCTGAGCAGTTCCTCGAGGGTTTGCGGCTTGCGAATCTCGTTAAGTGCCTCCTCACGCCGCCTGGCCTTGACCTCATCTCCAATCTGCTTGGCCCGTGGCAGCGAATCGACGACGTACAGCCGATCACCCGCCTCGGGAAGCTCGTCGAGTCCGACGACCTCGACCGGCGTGCCCGGCCCCACCTCCTTGATACGCTTGCCGCGGTGATCCAGCAGCGTCCGCACGCGTCCGGCACCGGAACCGCAGACAATCGCTTGCCCGATCTTCAACGTCCCTTCCCGTACCAGCACCTGGGCCACCACGCCGCGACCCTCGCGCATCTGTGCTTCGATCACGACGCCTTGCGCGGGGATGGTCGCGTCGGCTGTGAGATTCATCAACTCACTAAGGGTGCTCAGGTGGGCGAGCAGCTCATCGATGCCTTCGCCGGTTGTGGCGCTGGTCTTGACGACGTCGGTCTCGCCGCCCCACTCGACCGGGACCAGCTCCTGCTCGGCAAGCCGGGCGTAGACCCTGTTCAGATCCACGCCGGGTAGATCGATCTTGTTGAGCGCGACGACGATTTGTACACCGGCGGCCTTGGTGTGATTGATCGCTTCAATAGTCTGCGGCATGACGCCGTCGTCGGCCGCCACGACCAGCACAACCACGTCGGTCATGTTGGCCCCGCGGGCGCGCATGGCGGTAAAAGCCTCGTGCCCGGGCGTATCCAGGAAGGTGACGTTCCAACCCTCGCGGCGGACCTGATAGGCGCCGATGTGCTGCGTGATCCCCCCGGCTTCGCCCGCCACCACGTCCGTCTTGCGAATCACGTCGAGTAGTGACGTCTTGCCGTGGTCGACGTGGCCGAGCATGGCCACGACCGGCGGGCGCGGCTCGAGATTCCCGCGCTCGCGGTCCCTGAATGTCGCTTCCAGTTTCTCGAACGCAGTCTGCGCGTGTTTGAGTATCAGCGCGATGCCCAAGTCCATTGCCACGAGCTCGGCCGTGTCACCATCGATGGTGTCGGTGATCGTGCATATCCGGCCGGTGTGCTCGGCCACCTTGGCAAAAATGACGTTGAAAGGCGTGCCGACCGCGGCGCAGTAATCCTTAAGCGCGATCGGTACGGTGATCTCGACTTCCGTCCGCTGGGCGACTTGCATGGCGGGGCCGGATTTTCGACTGCGTTCGGCGGAACGTCGCGCCTTGACGCCGTGTCCGGTGGCGCTGGCCAAACGTTCCCGGCGTTCGATCAAATCCTGATCGCGCCATTCCTTGAGGCGTTCGGTGCTGAGATCTAAGGTGCTGGCACGCCGTCGCGGGCTGCGTGCACGGGCCGCGGCGGCGCCCTTTTGACCTCCTCCCCCGCGGCCGCGTTCGGGCAAGCCGCGATCGGCAGGCGGAACGATCTCGCCGGGGACGGACGCGGGTTTGAACGCGGCCGGACGCGAACTAGGACGCGGACTAGGCCGCGGACGCGGGGGCCGCACGGGTTCCGGCGCTTCGATTCGAATAACGCGCGGACCTTTCAGCTCCGCCGCCTTCGGAACAAGTTGTGGACCCGCCGGCTTGATTGGTTCCGGTGGCGGGGGCGGCTCTTCCGGTTCTGCCGGTGCTTCCGGCGGTTCCAGCACCGCCGTTTCCGTTTCCCCTTCCACTTCCTCTTTCACCTCCGCTGCTTCCTTCGACTCGGCGGCCGAAGCCGCTTTTTCCGTAATCGCCGATACTTCTAGCTCGTCCGCCGACACGGCTTCGGCGGCAGAAACGACTTCCTCCCGTGGCATAACCGCCACGGCTACATCCGTCGCTCCCGCCACGGCAACGCCGCTCTCCACGGGCGAAGCTTCTTCCGCTTCGGTGTGTTGCGTCTTGCGTTTGCGGGGTTTCTTGACCTTCTCGAGATCAACACGTTTGGCTACTTCGATCGTGGTGACATCGACACCGGCACTGAACCATTCGCGAATCGACTCTGCCAGTCCGACCGACACCGCCGCCATGTGATTCTTCAACGGCGGTTCAACCCCCTCGGCATTGCACTTGGCAACAATCTCCTTGCTGGCGACGCCTACTTCCTTCGCCAGATGATGTACGCGCAACGTCTTAGCCACATACTCCTCCGCAACGCCCAGCAGGCGACGGAACCATCACGATGCCGATTGTCGCCACACACCGCTCGATACAAGGCCGGGGTCAGCCTGTACATTCCCGCTCTGGGGCATACACATTCTGAAATGCATACACACCCCATTTCGGTCCCCGCGCCCGCATATAACGCGTATGGCCCGTTACCGGCATCACTCAGTTATCAAACTGTAACATACCACCATTTCGCGACGTACGCCACTCTTGCGACCCGCTTTCGGGAGATTTCCCCCAATGCACGAGCCTCGCAAATCGGCGTCGAGCCGAGCGCGCGTGCGGATAGCCAACAGCAGCCGTTCGCATTATAGTACGTGTTACGCCTCAGCATCGCCCACGACCAACTGCCGGCCTACCTCTCGCACGAAGACGATATTGTTCTCCAGGATCCCCGGCAGCAATTCGATTTCCCTCGGCGTGCACCAGCGGACTTCGGCCACCTCTGTCTGATTGGGCTTCAGTTCCCCATCCTCCATCTTCGCTAACCACCAGTGTAACAAGAGCTTACCATCAAGGCGGACATACTCCCAGATCTTTCGCAACGGCGTCACACACCCGCCGACCTCTTCGGCAAATTCACGTACCACCGCCTCGGGCTGCGACTCGCCCGGCTCGATCCCGCCGCCAACAAAGCACCAGGCACCACCCGCGAGAACGCCCGCGGCTCGACGAATCATCAGGAATCGCCCATCGCGATGCACGACTATGACGACCCCCTGACGAACTTCGTTATGGCCAAGTGTGGTTTTATTGGAATCCACGACGACCTAGCACTCCCGATTCAAATTCGTTTCAGGCAACCGCTTCGCGATCAAGGCTCTTCTGCGCTGTCGCGGTTGCTTAAATAGGTTCAACCTGAGGAGCCGCGGACTGAAGTCCGCGGCTCTCTCACAGGCGAGACGCCTGTGCCACTCTTGGTTTTGGCTGTGGCTGAAGGCCACGCTGTGCCACACATCAATCGATGGCTAACGGAGCACCAGCGCCGCCGACAGGAGCGCTTCACAACCCTCCCCCAGCGGATCCACCACGGGTACGTTGAATTCTGTCTCTATTCGCCGGCTTTCCGCTCGCACGATCTCCTCGCTGACGCCGTGGGTATTCAACGCGACGCCGACGATGCGTGCCGGGTGCAGCAACTCCGCCACCGCCTCGTACGCCAACCACTGCGCCCGCAGCGGGGGCAACGGGTCACTCGGCTCCGAGCGATGGTGCGTGCGGCCGGCATGGTGCACCAGGATCAGCGCGTCGGGGCAGGCCCCGTGCAGGATCGAGAGCGTCACGCCGGAAAAACCCGCGTGCCCGATGCTGCCCTGACCTTCGATAAAACATACATCGCAATCGCCGGCCGCGAGCACGAGCTGCTCGACGGCACCGGCGGTGAAGTCGGAAACTACCGCGTCCACGGCAATCCCGCTGCCGGCAACCATGATCCCGGTCTGGCCGGTAGCAACAAAACGGGCCGCCAGTCCCCGAGTCTCCGCCGCTCGCGCCAGCACCAACGCTGTCACCATCTTACCAACGTTGCAATCGGTTCCCACGGTGAGCACGCGTCGGCAACGGGTAGTCTTCGCCCGCCCGGCGGCAACGCTGCGCTGCTCGGGTGGGCTGCGCAGGTCTATGAGACGCGCCCCGCTCCTGCTCGCCAGCGCGCGGAACTCGTCATCCCGCGCCAGTTGAGTATGCAGCCCACTGACAACGTCGATACCCGCGCGCAAAGCGGCGGAAATCTGCTTCCGAAATTCGGCCGGCAGCACACCCCCGGTGGGATGGATTCCGACAAACAGCGCCTCAGGCTTGAGCTTCGTCGCCGCCGACACATCGGCGTAAATCGGCCGATCCGGCGCGCCGGGTATGATCTTGCGAATATCCTTACCGGCGTAAGCGGAATCGACCACACCGACGATATCCTGCCCGCGAAAACGCAGCAACACCGTCGCCGTCTTGGAGGTGAAGACGCCCAGATGGCCCTCGGTCAACAGCAAAATTCGCGTATACGCCGAAACGTCGTGCACAAACAGTCCTCACGCCGCGGGCCAATCCAGGCGGAACGTGCAGCCCGGACCCTCGTTGGACCGCGCGCTGATCTTCGCGGCGTGGAGCTGCGCGATCGTCCGGCAAGCATGCAACCCGAGCCCGATCGAACTCCAATCCCCCATATGCCCGTTGGCGTCGGCTCGCAGAAACGGATTGATCACCTCGTCGAGCATTTCCAGCGACATGCCGACGCCGCTGTCGCTGACGGTGATAACAATGCTCTCATCCTCGCGATCGGCCGAGATCGACAGCCTCCCCCGTCGATCCTTCATCGCGTTGCGCGCGTTGAGCAGGAGATTCAGCAACACCTGCACCAGCAGCAACGGCTGGGCCCGCACGTATAGATCTTCGGAAATGTCCAGCTCCAGTTCGATCCCGTCCTTTTCGAACGGTCGCACGGCAGACGTGATGGCGGCGTCCACCAGCTCATCAACGCGACACGCCTGCAACGGCAGATCCTTACCCCGGGCAAATTCGAGCACCTGCCGCGTGATATCCAGCGCTCTTTGCGTCTGCTGGGTGGTGACCGTAAGCGCCTTGCGCATCGCCTCCACGTCGTCGCGCTCGACGGCGTCCAGGGCACGTGCCAGCACGGGCGTCATCAGGTTGTTGTACTCGTGCGCGATGATGCCGGAAAGCGACCCGAGTATCGCTTGGCGCTGGCAGGCCAGAAACTCCTGTTGAAACCGATCAAGCGAAACTTCGCCGAAATTGGCTGACATTGTACGCTCCGCCGCGCCGCATCATCCAGCGCGTCAGTGGGGCCGTCCCGCTTGCTCGCCGAGGCAGATTGCTACTATCAAGACCTGCGTCTTGTGGATCGGCCAGAGACGCCGCAAGGTGGGCGGCGGTAACACCCCTTCAATTCCCATGTGCCCGAGATGCTACAACGCAATAAAGACAAACCGCCAAGCACTTCAAGAAGACCGACTGTTCAGCTTAGTCGGGTGGCCCATGGCTTTAGCCGTGGACCGCCCGTCCAGAGTTCAAAGTGCTAAGTGGGTGCTCTCAACGGCGCAGCCCAGCACTAATCCCCAATCGTCAATGCCCCTTTGGTTGCGGCCAGAGGCCGCGCCATGTCCTGGCGGCCCAGCACTGTAATAAACAGACAATATATTATTCGTGCCCCCACCAGCGGAGTCAAACCTTACAACGGCTCCTCGGCCTTCGGCGGTCGATTCATCAACTCCGTGATCGCGTCGAGCGGGGGCTTGTTCTCGAACAGGACGGCGTGGACGGCGGCTGTAATCGGCATCTCGATCTTGTACCGGGCTGCCAGCGCGAGCACGGCCCGCGTGGTGGGGATGCCCTCGACCACCGACGGGCTCTCGCGGATCACGTCCTCGACGCCGACGCCGCGCCCGATACGTTCACCCGCCGAGCGGTTGCGTCCCAGCGGCGAAACGCAGGTGGTGACCAGGTCGCCGACGCCCGCGAGCCCGACGAAGGTCTGCTGGCGTGCCCCAAGCGCGACGCCCAGTCGGGTGATCTCGACCAATCCGCGCGTCAGCAGCGCCGCCTTGGCGTTGTCCCCGGCGCGGAGGCCGTCTAGGATGCCGGCGGCGATCGCGATCACGTTTTTCAACGCGCCGGCCAGCTCGACTCCGAGGATGTCGGGATTGGTGTAGACGCGAAACGCTGAGGTGCTCAGCACGGATTGCACAAGCCGGGCCACTTCCTTCGACACGCAAGCAACCACGACCGTCGCCGGCAGGAAGCGAGCGATCTCCAGCGCGATGCTGGGCCCGGATAACACCGCGATCGCGTTGTCGCCGACATAGGCGTCGATAATCTGGGCGGGCCGGGAGAGCGTGTCGGTCTCGATTCCCTTGGTCACGCTGCAAATCGGCACACCCGCGCTGACGTAGCTACCGATCCGCTCCCAGGTCGCCCGCAGGAACTGACACGGTACCGCCGAGATCACCAACTCCGTATTCGCCAACGCCGAGGCGGGATCGACGGTCGGCATGATTCGTTCGGAAAGCGTGATGTCCGGCAAGTATCGGCGGTTGACGCGTGTGGCGATCAGGCTGTCGACGTGGTCGCTTCGTCGACCAAGCAGCGCGACGTGAATGTTGTTCCCCGCGAGGACCTGCGCGAGGACGGTGCCCATCGCTCCGGTCCCAACCACGGTCGCTTTCGTCAACATCCCGCCACGCTCCATATGCTGTTAATGGCCGATTTCTTCGCTGTTTACGAAGCTATCTCGCTATATGGGTGGCCCATGGCTTTAGCCGTGGGGTACGCGAATCGAAACCCTATTCGCATCCCCCACCTCTAAAGAGGTGGGTCACCCTTTGATTCATGGCTGACAGAGTACTCGTGCCAATACTGTATCCAACGCGGGCGGCTCGACGGATACCAATACTACACGCCGGCGGCGTAAAAAAATCAATGCGGTCTCGGTCACTTCCCGCCCAAAAGCCGCCGCCGATGCTAAAGCATAAAGCTGTAACTGCACACTATAACCGTCGATCCGCCGTTGCCAGTCGGCCTCGTCGCGCGGGAGATCGGTCTTGTAATCGAAAATCGCGAGACCGTCTTCGGTTTCCAGCAGACAGTCGATCACGCCACGCAGCACCATCCGCTCTTCGCCTTCCCCCGCGGGCAGCGCGTAAACGAACGGCACTTCCCGCCGACACGACTCCGCGCTGTCGGCCAGCCGTCGCCCCACGTCGGAATTCGCGAACCAGGTAATGTCATCGGCCGAAAGTAGCGCGGCTTCATCCGCGCTAAGTCGGCCGTCGGTGACGAGCCGGTCAACCTGCCCGCGAACATCTTCCGCTGAAGCCAGGCGTCTCAAATCAGCCAACTGGAGGAAGCGGTGATAGGCGTTGCCGACAATCCGCCCGTCCTCGGTAGCCATCGTCCGAACAAAAGCCGGTTCGCCCAGCGGCGTGGGGAAATCCAGGCTGGTCGGCACGTCCTCGCCGCTCATCCGCGCGGCCTGTTGTTTAACCGCACTGACCGACAAGACCGCCGGCTGCTGCGCCAATGACGTGTCGGGTACGGCCTGAACGGCAACACGGCCGTGCTCGATCCAATCGCGATCCGCGCCGGTTACGTTTATGGCACCAACTTGTGCCGTGTCACTTATGTCTTTTCTGGTTTCCGGCGTGGCGATTTCGCCGGTGTATGTCTCCACGTGGACGGACGGTCGCGCATCATCAACCGACGAATCCAAGTGCCCGGCCGCCACGCCCATCAAGACCCACTCCAACATGCTCGCGGCGCTCAGGCGTGAGATCAGCGGCGGCGGTTCGCTGGAATCCGCGTAGCGCTCGCGCGTGTTATTCCAGGTTTCCTCGGAAGTATGTCCGACGATCACCAGTCGTTCGCGGGCGCGCGTGGCGGCGACGTAAAGCAGACGCAGCTCCTCCTCCAGCTCACGCCGCGCCGCGGCCTGTCGGTTTACGCCGAACGCGGCGTTGACGAGTTTGGCCCTAGCCGGATAGTCGAGGAACTCGAGCCCGATGCCGTTTTGCCCGTCGCATTCGAGACCGCCGCGCCGCGGACGACGGCTGAACTCCGCCCCGGCCCCCAGCAGGAAAACGACGGGGAATTCGAGTCCCTTGGCGGCGTGGATGGTCATGATGCGGACGACGTCCTCGCCCGTTGACGCGGCCGTCGCGGGTTGCACGTCCTGCTCGACGAGTGCGTCGAGGTATTCGATGAATTCGGCGACGCCGTGCCGGCCGCGGCCGGCGAACTCCGTTGCCAGCGTTTCGAGGGCGCGCAGCATGGCGACGCGGTGCTCGCCGCCGGGCAGCGCCCGCGCGAAGAGCACGTGCCCCGTATCGCGCAGGATTTGCCGCAGCAGTATGGGTAGTTCCAGCGTACGCGCCGCGACCGCCCAGTGGTCAAGCTGCTCCATCGCCGCATCGAGCCGCGCGGCCAGCGCCGCATCGCCTCCGCTCGATCGATAGGTTTCCACCGCCGTGTAGAACCCCGATCCCGGCGAAGCGCGGCGAACTTCGAGCAACCGCGCCGCCGACAGCCCAACCATCGGCCCGCGCAGGTAACTCGCCAGCGCAAGGTCCTGCTGCCGATTCACCAGCAGCGACAGCGTGCCGCGCACGTCCCGCACTTCCAGATTGTCGAGGATCGACTCCCGCCCGGCGGCAACGCACGGAATCCCCGCCTCACGCAGCACGCCCGCCAACAGCGGCGCGTTTCCCTTGGCCGACCGCAACAGAATCACGATGTCCGCCAGTCGCAACGGCCGCAGTCGGACCTCGCCGCCGGCGTCACACTCCGGGATCCGCGCTTCGGCATCGAGCAGCGCATGAATGCGCCGGGCGGCGACGCGGGCCTCGCGTTCGATCCGCTCCAGCGGCATTTCCTCGCCGATCGACTCGTCGGATTCCTCGTTATCTCGCGATTTCTTATAGACAAGCTGCAACTCGATGCGCGGTTCGGCGTCGAGCGTCGGGTTTTCGACCTCGGCTCGCCGCGCGCACAGCCGCTCATCGCCAGCATAACCCGTGCCGCCCAGCTTCAAATCGAATAACGATGCGAATAATCGGTTCAGACCGTCGACCAGCTCGCCGTGGCTGCGGAAGTTGTCGGTCAGCAGCAGCAGGCGTCCCTCTTCACGTTGCCCCGAAAGTGCGTCGATCCGATCCGCGAACAGTCGCGGCTCGGCCTCGCGAAAACCGTAGATGCTTTGCTTGATGTCGCCGACCATGAAACCATTCGACCGACCCGGCTCCGAACGTGTCACCAGCCGCAACAGCTCGACCTGTACCGGCGACGTGTCCTGGTACTCATCGACCAGGATGTGCTCGTAGCGGCGTTGCAACTCGTGGGCGATCGGCGTCGGATCGCGGCGCTGTCCGGCGGCGGGCATGCCCAACAAGTCCAACGCCATCCGCAGCACGTCGCCGAACTCGTACACCCCGCCGGCACGTTTCTTCTCATCCAGCATATCGCGGTAGCGCTGCTCGAGCCGCAGCAGCGTCACGACCAGATCGGCCACACTGCCGGCATGGGTCAGCACGTTTTCAACCCATTCAGCATCCCAGTGATTCTTCAACCGCTTTTCAAACCATCGTTTCTTGACTTCCTCGCGTAATGCCGCGTCTCGGTCGCTGATCTCCTTCGGCTTGCGCGGAAATCTGAATTCACCGATCTCGCTCGCAACTTGCACGACAGCTTCCGCACAGCCTTGCCACGTTGCCAAAGTATCACGGTAGTCCTGCAACTGCTCCCGCACGGCAATCGATTCGACCGCGGCGATGACTTCGCCAAGCTGCTCCTGCTGGAACCCGCACTCGGCCGCCAACGCTTCAGCAATCATGCGCTCGGCATTAGCGCGGACTTGCTCCCCATCGCCGCTGTGCAATTCGAGTTGCCGCTCTATCCACTGGTCGGGATTGATCAGATGTTCGCGGTATCTGTTCAGCCCGAGCACCAACCCGCGCAGAAAATCGTCGCTCGGCCTTTGGTAACGTCGAATCCAATCGCGTGCGTCGGCGGCAAGCCCGTCATCGGCCGTGTAGATCCACTCGAAGAGCGCATCGGCCACCTCGCTGCGCAGCAACACCGCCTGTTCGGCACCGAGAACGGCAAACGCCGGATCAACGCCGGTTGCCGTCGCCGCGAAATGCTCGCGGACGAGGCGGGCACACCACGCATCAATCGTCCCGATCTCCGCGGTATCCACGAGCACTTCCTGCCGGCGGAGGTGATCACGCAGTTGTCGATCGCGAGTTTCGGCCGCCGCCTCACGCAGCATCTTTCCAACGCGGGCCCGTAGTTCCGCGGCCGCCGCCCGCGTAAACGTCACCACCAGAAGCTGATCAATGCGGCAGTGGTCTTGCGAATCCGCGATCAGGGAAACGCACCGCCGGGCCAGCACTTCGGTCTTGCCCGAGCCGGCCGACGCCGCCACCAGCAGGTTCGACCCGCGGTGCTCGACCGCCGTTTGCTGACTCTCGGTCAGGTTCATTTGACCCCTCCCGAATCGTTCGCCGCGCTCAGCACGGGCAGCGCGTTCTCCGCGACGCGCGGCCGATTGAAGACCGGCTCGAAACGACACAGCGCCGCAAAATCGCACGTGCCGCACGCCAGCACCTTCTTTTCCACCAACGGGGCAATATCAATACACCCTTTGACGATCCCCTCCGCGGCATGCAGGATCGTTTGCTCCGCGAGCCGCAGCCGCTTGTGCAACTCGTCGGCGTCGATAACGTCCCGTGACGCACTCCGGTTGAATCCCCCGTCCTTCTTGAGCTTCATCGCCACGACCGGCGAACTGCTCTGGTCCAGATTTCTGTCGAGTAGTCGCGCGATGTCCTCAACAAACAGACCGCGCGGGCGGTACAAGTGCATTCGTAACTCGGATTCCGACCACTCTTCGGCGGTTTTCGCCTCAGCCGCCCGGGGCTGCGGGAAGAGCGGTGCCAGCAAGACGCCGGCCAGCTGAGCGTCTTCACCCGTCGCCAGCGCCTGCTCGACCGCCAGCAGATACGTAAACAGTTGCAGTCGATCCTGCGTGAGATAGACGTCGTTGACCCGCTTCGGCGTGGATTTGTAATCGTAGACCAACAGGTATGTGCGGCCCTCGTGCTCACAGCGGTCGATGCGGTCGATAAAGCCGTGCAGACGGACGTACTGTCCGTCGGCGGTCTTAAGCTCCAGCGCGTCGAGCGAATCTTGATCGTCCCGCCTGAAACGTCGTTCGCAAGCCAGCGGCTCGAACACCCCGCGGCGCCAGCGCTCGGCGTGCGCCAAGACCAGCTCCGCAAGGAACGGCCGCAAGGCGTCGCCGAGGAACGCGGCCCGCGGTCGCCGCTTGGCCAGGTCGGCCGGTTGCTTCGCGGCGAACTCCCGGATCGCGTCGTCTAACAGTGCCAGCCATTGTTCATCCGGGAGCGTATTGACCGGCCGTGGATCGGCGATGGCCTGCTCGGTGACGGCCGCTAGTATCTCGTGCGCCTGACTGCCCAATTCGAGCGCCGCCGGCGCCGGGCCGCGCTGCGTGCTGAGCGACAATCCATATTGCGCGAAATGCCTGAACGGGCATTGCAGATATTTATCGAGCTCCGTGGGCGAACCGCTCCAGGCAACATCCGCCGCCCGCGAGTAACCCGGCACCGGCTCTGGCGAATTCGCATAGTCCACACCACGGAGCAGGCGTTCGAGATTTACCGATAATGCCGGCGACGCGTGTAGCTCTTCTCGCAACCGCTCGTATCGTCGCCAAATCACTACCGACCGCGGCTCACTCGTACGAATCCGCAAATAATCGCGGGCAAACTCGCTCAAACACGCCGGCGGCTGATCTTCGGCCGCCCGCTCGATCTCCAGCTCCGGCAAGACTTGCCGCACCTCGCTGAGCAACGGCGACGGGCTGCGCGGCTCACCGTCGTCGCCGGCTTTCGCGTAGCTGATCGTCAACCCGTGCGATGGACGGGTCAGCGCGATGTACGCCAGCAACCGCTCGGCGAAGGCGTCGTCGCGGCGCGGGCGCGGGGCGGACAAGCCGGCTTGGATCAACCACTCGCGATCCGCGGTGCTCAGCAGCGTGTCGTCACCCGGCCGGGCCGGGAAGATGCCCTCGTTGAACGCGAACACCCAGGCATATCTGATCTCCGGATGCCGGCTGCGCTCGATCGAGCTGACGAGCACCTGGTCGAGCGTCGGCGGGGCAAGCCCGACAGTCAGCTCGCCCAGCGCCGACCCGATCACCACCGTCAGGTCCGCCAATTCGAGCGGGCGCTCGCCGAGCACGTCGTGCAGGTCTTCGAGCACGTCGCGGAGCGCATCCCACGCCAGTCGATGCGTTTCGGCGGTTTCGTGATCCCGCGTTTGCCGGGACTGCTCGATCCACGACGTCAGACGCGCGGGAACCTGCAACGACGCCAGCGTCTCGTGCAACGTGCGTGCCCATGTCGCGCCGCTTGTAGGCGTATCCGCCCGAGCGAGTTGCACGAACGGTTCGAGCGCGTCGGCGATCCGCAAACGCGCCTCGTCGAGCACCTCGGCTTCGGTTTGCGACAACGCATTGCCCCGCTCGAACGTCCAGCGTTGTCGGCGCCAAATTGCAAAACCGCGGACTTCGTTGGCGACGATCTCGTTCTCGAGCGTCTCGGCCCGCTCGCGCGACAGCGGCAGCAAGCCGCAACGCAACAGCCGCGCCGCCGAGGTGGTCGAAAAATCGGCCGCAACCGTTTCCAACAGAGCTTGCACGAAACGCGCCAGCGCGTGAACCCCAAGCGATCGCCGCCGATCGAGGAAGTACGGCAACTCGTATTCAGCGAAAACATCGGCCACCAACTCAACGAACGGTTCGAGGCCGCGCGCGATCACCGCGAAGTCGCGAAAGCGCAGCGCCCCGCGCGACAGGCGTACCTGCTCCCGAATGAAACGCGCCGCCGCCCGTAACTCGTCGCGATGCGTCTCGCATTCCAGCACGCGAACTTGCTCTGTCGGCGGAACATCATGATCAGGCCGCTGTGAAACCTGTAGCACCGGACCTCCGAGTCCGGCGCCGCCCGCTTCCCGACGCATGATCGACACAGCCCCGATCGGCGTCGCCAATCCCGCTTCCAAACGTGCCAAGTCCGCGGCCTGTGCAAAACGCGGCACGATGCTCGGCTGTAAAACCATCGGCGGACACAACTCCACGCCCTCGCCGGTCAGCCGTTGCACGAGCCGCTGATACGTGCTCTCCGTGCGGTGAAAGAGATTGAGCAAATCAGGCGGTCGGCGGACGTCCCGAACGGCCCGCGCCGCCGGGTCGAGCAGCAGCGTGATCTCAACATTGCGGACCTCACGGGCCAGCGTCACGAGCGTCTCCAGCTCCTGCCCGCTGAACCACGCGAACCCATCCACCCAGACGGACGTCTCGCCGAGCCACTCCGCCCCGGCCAACCGCTCCCGCAACGCCGCCAAACGCAACACCGGGTCGATCCGTTCCGGCCCCAACCAGTCCAAATAATCCTGGTAAACACGGGCAATCGCGCCGACGCGCCGACGTGCCGCCGAATCCTCGATCCTGCTCTCCGCCTGACCAACCTGTTCCGGCGTAACGTTCTCGGCGAGCAGTTCTTCGATCAGCCGATCGAGTTGGGCGAAAAAACCAACCGTCCGTGCCGCCGGCCCGAAGGCGCGTAATACATCCTCATCACCCTCGACAACGCAGCGCAGGGCGAGCGCCCGGGCGGTCGGGCGGAGCGTGTCCGGCTCGCGGCCCACCTCCTCGAACACACGCCGGGCCAGGCGCGAGAAGCTGAGCACCTCGGCCCGCCAATAGCCGTGACGCGGCGCGCGAACCGCCAGCGTCCGCTCCATCTGAAAGCCGGCCTGCTCGGGAACGAGCAGCAACAGTCGACGTGATTCGTTCGGTTTTTCAAGCTCGGCCAATAGCGCATCGAGACAGTGCCGGGTCTTCCCGGTCCCGGCGCGTCCCAGGATGAAGGTCACCGGCATGACGCATTACCCCGCGCGATCAGAACATGTAGCAACCCTCACCTCGCAGGTCGCCGATTGAGTTGAGGATTCCAGCCTGCCACGGCCGGCGAGGCGCCGGCCGCTACGGCGATTATCCAACCACTCCGCCGCTTCTAATCGTCCTCGTACTTTTCCAGCCGATCCTCGCACTTGTCGCGCTCGCGCTTGTACTTGGCCTTGTCCTTCTCCAGGTCCGCAACCTCGTCCTCCAGCCATTGGATGTTCCTATAGGCCTTGCGCAGCTCGGCCCGGGCCTCCTCCATGGTGCGCGGATCGGGAACCCGGCTGCTGTCGACCGGCTCCGGTCGGCTACTGCCAACCCGGACATCGATGCTTTTCGGTGCCTGGACACATCCCGCGGCCACCCACAGCAAGCCGCCGACCGCCAACAATACCCAACTTCGTGTGCTCATGGTCTGTACCTCCTGTTACACGGTAGACCCGCCGATATCATCGTGCGTTAGTCCGTTTCGGTCAAAGCATCGTCGTACGTCCCGGAGGGACGCCGTGAAAGTAGCCCGGCACGTAGTGCTGGGACCTATGCTGCACTCGCAAAACGAATTACAACGTGCATATGCAAAACCGCGTCATCACCATTCTGGGCTGCACGGCTTCGGGTAAAGGGACGCTGGCCCGCGCGCTGGCATCGGAGCTAGACGGCGAAATCGTCAGCGTCGACTCGATGAAGGTCTATCGCGGCATGGACATCGGCACCGCCAAGCCGACCGCCGAGCAGCGCGCCGCGGTTCCCCACCACCTACTCGACGTGGCCGACCCGTGGGAATCATTCAGCGCCGCGCGCTTCGTCGAACTCGCCGACCGGGCCGTCGCCGAAATCCACGGCCGCGACCGCCCCGTAATCGCCGTCGGCGGCACGGTGCTGTATTTCAAGTGCTTTTACGAGGGGATGTTCGCCGGGCCGTCGGCCGATCCGGCGATCCGGGCCGAAATCCGTGAACGTGCCGAGCGCGAGGGCCTCGACGCGCTCCACGCCGAACTGACCCGGATCGACCCCGAGGCCGCCGCCCGCATCCATCGCAACGATCTTCGCCGCATCGAACGTGCTCTTGAGGTCCACCGCCTGACCGGCAAACCGATCAGCGAATTGCAGAAACAGTGGGATCGTGAGTCGCTTCGGCGTCCGGACTGGAATTGGCTGCTGATCGGCTTACGCCGCGAGCGTGAAGTTGCCAACCGCCGCATCAACGAACGTGTCCGTCGAATGATCGTGGCCGGGCTGGTCGAGGAGGCTCGGCCAATCTGGTCGGACCCGCGCGGCGTGAGCGACCAGGCCCGCCAAGCCGTCGGTTATGCCGAGTTGTTCGACCATTTCGAGGGCGGCTTGAGCCTGGAAGAGGCGATCGAGAAGATCAAGATCGACTCTCGTCATCTGGCCAAGGCGCAGCGCACCTGGCTCAAGCGCCTGAAAGATGTGCAGTGGATTGATGTAGAGGAAAACGAGGATGTCGCCTCGGTGCTATCGCGCGTAAAGCCATTGGCAGGCTAACATTACAACGAATTCAAACCACCGGGAAACGAAGAGCCGCGGGCTTTAGCCCGCGCGGCGCCGCAAGGATTGAAGTCCGCGGTTCTTTGGATTGCGTTGAACGCCCTGAAATCCCTTCTCAAATTACCTGTCGTACCGATCCTCACCCACGTTGGCGCTTACGATTATAGGACGGTGTGTGCGCATACTTTTTCCAAAAGAATAAACGTGGAAAAACTTGAAATTCGCAATCCAATCTCCATATCGTCGGGTGCGGGAAGGGCTGAAGGCGCGGCATGCGGTTAGCCGTCGCCTAATGGGGTTCCATTTTGCGTATACAGCGCATCCCCCGTAACCGGTTTCGCGATCTGCTAATCCACATCCAGTCCTACTTGCTGGTGTGGCAGGAGTGGGTAAGAACGCAAACCAATCGTAAGCCTTTGATGCAAACGTGACGTGGGTGCTTAGTTCATTTGGTATATCTCCAGGAGGAAAAAGATGCGAAAAGTGTTTGCCATTCTTGCCGTGTGCTCATTCGCGATGGTCGCGACCGCGCAGGACGGGATCGTCATCGACTACGACATCACCGGTGCGGAAAGTTGGGATGCCTACGGCGATGCCAGCAACGAGGTCCGCGCAATCGATGTTGCCACCCTCATCGGGCTGCCCGCGGGTACGGCCGTCACGATGAACGGCATCGGCTGGGATGTGACCATCGAAACCGTCGGCAATAGTTGGCTCAGCGAAGCCACGATGTACTTCGACGACAACATCAACCCCGACGGCACCGGGCTGTTCCTCACGCCGGGCTCCGGTGACAACTTTGCCGGCACGGGAACCTACTCCAGCGGCGGTTTGATCGACCTGGAAGACGCCGGCATTAGTAACATCGATTTGCCCGACGGCCTGCTGCGGCTCGAGTTCTACGAGGGCTACGATGACGTCAACGATGCGATCGACGCCAATTACCTCGCGACCTCGACGCTTCAGTTGGACATCGTTCCGGAGCCAGCCGGCTTGGCACTGCTGGGTCTCGGTGCGTTGACCCTGATCCGCCGCCGCTAGTCGCGCGAGCATACGCGGCACCTCTGCCGCATTATTCCAGCAACGCAACGGGAGGCTTCAAGATCGAAGCCTCCCGTTTCATTGTGTGGCACGGCCGCCTCGGCCGTGAAAGCTCGCATGAACTATCCCAAGCACTTATTACACCGGCGCGCCGACCTCGCAAGCCGCTGAAACAGTCGCAGCCGTCCGCTCCACGAGGCGGGCATTTGCCGCCGCGGTGTCTTCCGAGAACCGCGGCCTCAGCGCACTCAACGCACGCCGCACAGCTTGCATGCCTTCGACAATCTGTTCCTCCGGCGCCGTGAAGCTCAGCCGTAGATAGCCGTTCTGCATGAAGCCGATCCCCGAAGCGGTCACCACCCCGGCCGAGGTCAGCAGATAATTCGCCACCTCGTCGGAGCCGCGCAGCAGGATCCCGTCGGGCGTCCACATGCCAAAGCAACGGCGTACGTCCCAGAACGAATAAAACGTCGCCGGCGAGGGCCATATGTCAACGAGCGGCATGTCGGCCGCCTCGTGTAACAGGAGATCACGCCTGGCCTGAAGCTCCTTGGCGAGCCGGCCCGTGTACGGACGGGTCAGGGCCGCGAGGGCAACATACTGGGTGGGCGTGGCCGGACCGGCGGTGTAGTGACTTTGCAGATTGATCATCGCTTTGGCAACGTCACGCGGCGCGACCGCCCAGCCGATCCGCAGGCCGCCGCCCCGGTTGAAGTTCTTGGACATTCCGTCGACTTGAATCAGCCAGGGCTTGGTCTGCTCATCGATTCGCGGCTCGGGATAGGTCAGACCATCGAACAGAATCCGCCAGTAGAGCCGATCGAGCACGAAGTAAACCCGCCGCTCGACGCACACATGCAACAAATCCTCGATCTCAGCGGCGCTGTAGAGCTGGGCGGTCGGGTTTACCGGGTTGTTCAGCAGAAACAACTTCGCGTGGGGCCGGACATCCAGGTTGCGGTTCAGATCGTCCGGCGTCACCTTCAACCGGGCGCGCCGCGTACCCGGCGGTATCACCATCACCGGAAACCCGTACGCCGCAACCGCCAGCGGCTGATAGCTGACCCACGGGGCGGCGTCGAGCAGAACGGCGTCGGACGGGTTGCAGACCGCCAGAAAGATATTGAACAGCGATTGTTTCGCCCCGGTGCTGACGACGACGTTGTCGATCTTGTAGTGCTCGCGCACGCCGAGCCAGTCGAGCACCGCGTCGCGCAGTTCCGGCAGTCCGGCGGGATCGGTATAGATGGTCTGCTGCTCTCGAAAGGCGATCTCGCCGGCCTCGCGCAGCTCCGGACCGAGCTCGCCTTTCGCCTCGCCGAGCCCGAAGTCGTAAACCGGCAGTCCGGCGGCCCGGCGTCGCTCGACGGTCTCCTTCATCGCCAAGGTCAGTGAGGGACGGAACTTGGCAAGCTTGGCGGAAATCCGCTCGTTATCCTCCACCGCGGCGCCTCCATTTCGCACGGATACAAGATCGGCCTGACAGATATCGCCCCCATTTCGTTCGAGCCGATACTCTCGAACGTCACGCATTCAAACCCTATCGACGGAAGCGACCGCCACGAACAATTTTTTCCTAAACGCGCGGACAAGTGCTTTGTCTATGTTGATTTGATGGGCAGTGTTTCTTTCGAGGCCGTGATAATACTTGAAGAGGGCAACAATAATCGAAGAGGGCAACAATAATCGAAGAGGGCAACATTGCTCGAAGAGCCGCTGACTTCAGTCGGCGCGGTCCTTCGGGAAGGGTAAATTCTACTCCCCGCGGCGCCGCTCGGGCTTCAGGCCCGCGGCGCCTCAGGTTGAACCCATCAAAGCAACACTGACGGAGC
>JAUWNI010000002.1 GCA_030612705.1 Phycisphaerae bacterium
GGGGTGCGCGGGCGGGGGCCGCGGGGGGGCCCCGCCCCCCGGGGGGCTCTTCGCGGATTCCCGTAGTCGACGTATTTGTGAAATAGAGCGCTAGACAGCCGCCGCGAGCGTTGGATGCACATAACAGCCCTCCTCTCTCCAGACCCAGCCCGACAGCGTACCGTCGGCAAGCCGCAACCGCCAGCCCGCACGGCGGTATTGAGAATGAGCGAGGGCTGCATAACCCTCTTGTACATCGGGTGATAGAGTCACTAGACTGTTTGCTGAGATGACGGCTGAAACGACCGACACGACGACGCTCGCGGCATCTGCCGCGGTCGACAGCGGGCTGCGCTGCCCGGAGTGCGAATACAACCTGACCGGGCTGACCGAGCCCCGCTGCCCGGAATGCGGCGTGGTGTTCGACTGGGAGGAAGTCCGACGGGCGGTCGCAAACCCACCTCGAATCGCATTTGAACGTGCCAAGCGTTGGAACAAAGTGCCGGCGTTCTTCGTCACCTGGGTGACCGTACTGTTTGCGCCCTGGATCTTCGCCCGACAGATCGTGCAACACGCGAGTTTGCGACACGGACTGGCATTCGCGGGTATCTGCTTCGTAGGTACCTCGCTGAGCTATTTCGCCGGGATGGACTGGGAGTTTCAAGTAACCTGGCTCCTGACCGCGCTGATTTACATCCCGCTGCAAGCGCTTTGGCTATCCGCACTGGATCCCGCCGGCTGGCGCAAGACGGGCAAGACGCTCCGGTTCTGGCTAATAACGGGGTGCTATACGTCCGCGGTGATGCTGACAGAGGTCGTGCATGGCCCGCCGCTTCTGTTGCTCGGAGACCTCTTGGAATTCGTCATGACCGGTCGCGTGAATTCCTGGCTCGATGAGCTCTACGAGTTCAGCACCGAATCGGTGTTGTTGTGGACACAACTCGGCCTGTGGATCATCGTGCTGTGCTGTGTCTATGCCAAGCGGGTCACAAAGCGGCCACATGCAGCGCTTGTTGCCATCCGGACGGTCGTCGTCGGAGCAAGCCTGTTGGTGCTGTACGGTGCCGCGGTGCAATGGATCGGCGCGGCAGTTTGCAACGTGTTTGACTAGCAGTGGGGATTTGCTTGGACGGCTTCAGACGCGCGTGGCGAATTGCGTCTCGCACAGTTTGACGTAGAACGGGCAGGTTTCGAGCAGTTCGGCGTGTTTGCCGTACGAGATGATGCGGCCTTCGTTGAGCACCACCGTGACGTCGGCGCGGGCGATGGTGCTGTAGCGGTGCGCGATCACGAACGTCGTGCGGTTGCGCGTGACATCCTCGAGCGCCTCCTGAATCTTGCGCTCCGACTCGCTGTCGACCTGGCTGGTGGCCTCGTCGAGGATCAGGATCGGCGGGTCACGCAGGATCGCGCGGGCCAGCGCCAAACGCTGCCGCTGGCCGCCGGAGAGCGAGCGGGTGCTGATGAATGCGTCGTAGCCGTGCGTTTTGCGACCTTCGTGAACGACCGACAAACTTTGGATGAAGTCGTCGATGTGGGCACGTTTGGCCGCTCGGCGGATGATTTCATCGTCCAAGACACCATTTGCTCCATACGCGATGTTCGCTCGAACGGTGTCGGCAAAGATGACGGCTTCCTGCGTGACCAGGCCGATTTGCGAGCGCAGCGATTCGAGAGAAAACTGTGTGATATCGCGACCGTCGATCAAAATCCGGCCGCGCATCGGCTCGTAGAATCGCAGCAGCAGTGACATCAGCGTGGTCTTGCCCGAGCCGTTCGGGCCAACCAGCGCGATCGCCTGCCCTTTCCTGACCCTCAAATCGACGCCGTCGAGGACGAGCTTGTCGGCGTGTGAGGGGTACGCGAACGAAACGCCGCGGAATTCGATCGCGCCGGCCAGCGGCGGCAAGTCCGGCCGCGGAGTACGAGAAATAGCCGGTTCCTCGGTGCGAACGTCTCTCAATTCGAGCAGGCGACGGGCCGAGACCTCGGCGGCCTGCAAACGGTTGTTGACCTTGCCCAGCTTGCGGACCGGATCGAACACGCCGCCGAGACAGACGATCGCGGCGAAGAACAGGTGCGGCTCTAGCTGCTGGTTAAAGACGCGAGTGGCACCGTAGACTACGAAACCGGAAACGGCCAGCATCGCCAAAACTTCGAGCGCGGGTTTGGTGGCGGCGTCGACCAACTCGATGTGAGTCTGGGCGCGGGTCAGCGTGCGACCTTCGCGTTCGAAACGTTTACCCTCGGCGGCTTGCATGCCGTAGGCCTTGACGACGCGGATGCCGGCGATCCTTTCGCTAAGGTGATCGAGCAGGCGGCCCCAGGATTCCGAGGCGCGCTTCTGCGAACGTTTAACCAGCCGGCCGAAGGTCCCCATCACGAGCAGACCGATCGGCAGGCCGAGCGCCGCCACGATCAGCAAACGCCAATCGATCAAAACGGTGAGGGCCAACACGCCGGCGGCCTTCATCGGCTCGCGCACGGCGCGGCCGAAGAGCGTGGTGAGGCCGACCTCGACTTTGTTGATGTCGGTGGCGAAGCGACCGAGCGTGTCGCCGGGCGGCTGGGCGCCGTGCCATTGCATGGGTAGTCGGAGGACGTGCTCGGCCAGTTCGCTGCGCAAATCGTGCAGGGAACTCTGGACCGCCGTCGCAATCAGCCCCTCGTTTGCCAGACGGCAAAGACCACCCAGCAGAGTAATCAGCACTAGCGTACCCATGACGATCGCGAGGGTGTTTAGCCTACTGTCGGGATCCTTACCGGACGGGAGTAGTGCGGCAACGCGACAGAGCGCGCCCGACCACCAGTGGTAAGGTTGCAGGTGGAGTTCTATCTCGCGGCGGTTGTTGTCGGGCAGATGGACAATCGTCACTTGGATCGATTGTTCGGTAAGGCCGGCGAAACGTTGCATCAGCCCATAGGAGCCGGGTGATTCGTCCCGGATGGCGACGATGCGGTCGCCGTCCGCGAGCACGCCGGCACTGGGTGATTCGGGGCGGACGTGTGTGATGACGAGGCCGTCGGGATCGTCGGGCAGATCGGCGGCGATGACGATGTCAAGCCGGCGCTGGGTCTCGGCGCGGTGCAGCCAATCGGCGAGCGTCTCGTGATCGGCGAAAACGACCTTCAGCAGCGGGATCACACTGGAAATGCTGAAGGTGTAAAAAACGCTCACGCCGATCGCCGCCACCAAGCCCAGAATCAACGGGCGCAGGTGCGGCCGCAGGTAGGCGATCGTGCGCCGAAAGTTCGGCAGCCAGGTTGTCGGTCGAGGCTCGCGTGACATCCGGAGCTATCATAGCTTGCTGGACGGCCGGCGGGCAGACGCATAATGTGATAATTGCCGCTCTCGGACATCGCCGAAGATGGCCACCAATCAGAGCCCCAAGCGCAAGCGCGGGGTTTCATGGGGGAACAACAGGACCCGCTCGCCGGCGTTCGGGGCACTGATTCGTGCCGCGAACAATATCACGCAAGCGACGAGGGAAGCGTGAACAAGTCTCAGGAACCCAGGAGTGTTTCCAGCGGTCGGCGGATCAATTCCCAGGTGACACGCAACGCACCGCTACCCCCGAAAAAGATCAGCAGCGAATGCACGAAGAAGTGCATCGTAATCGCCCAGGAGAGGATTTGCGGCAGGGGACGGAGTTTGATAAACGCGCGGCGAATGACGGGTAACCGGCCGGTCGGCCTCTCATCAAGCTGCTTCATCCAGCGAACCCAATGCTGGTTTATCACGATCATCAGGCCCATGACAACGCCCCAGGCCAACATTTGAAAGGCCAGGGCGTGCCAGACGCCGACTAGGGCAAATGTGACGATGAGGTTGAGGCTGACGTGGCGGCGGTTTCCGCCGAGCGGGATGTAGATGTAGTCGCGGATCAGGAACGAGAGACTGATGTGCCAACGCCGCCAGAAGTCGCGCAGGCTGGTGGCGATCCAGGGCCAATTGAAGTTTTCGACCTGGCGGTAACCGAGCAGCCGGGCGATGCCGGCCGAGACGTCGCAATAGCCGCTGAATTCGAGGTAGAGCCAGAAGATCTGGATGTAGATGCCGAAGTAGAGGAAGGCATAGCTGCTGATCCGCTCGGGGTGTCCGTAGTAATCGCCGCCGCCGATCTTGCTCGTGAGAACGGGCACGAAATACCACGTCGCGATCAGGCCCTTGGAAAGTCCCCAGGCGATCCGCGCCAGCGCGGGCGGCACGTTTCGCCAGGATCGGCGCTGGTGGCAGGTATCCATCTCGTCCTGAAAGCGGTCGAAGCGTTCGAGCGGCCCCTGCATCAGGCCGGGGGCGTAGCAGATGTACGCCAGGAAGTTCAGCAGGCTGCGGCGCTGCCGCGGGATCGTGTCGCGTTTGAGCTCCGAGAAATAGTGCAGCATGCGCATCGCGAAGTATGCCACGCCGATGTTGTGCGGGTTCCAGAAGACGGCCTTGATCAGCGGTGCCGCTTGGCCGGTTTCGAGCTTGAAAAACTGGCCGAAGATGCGCGGCTCCCAGCCCCACTCGCGGACCCCGAGCGGGAAGACCCACTGGGCGTGTTGATATAGCCACGCGTTTAGCCCCGCCGGCAGATCGACTCTATGGATGAGCATGCCCAGCAGATACCAGCCGCCGACGGCGGCGATGCCGGCTAGCGGCGGACCCCACTGGAGCACGTCGGTTCGCCTGGCCTCGATCGCGAAGCGCTCGCTGATCCGGTAAAAGGTGGCCCCCATCGCGAGCCAAAGTGCCGCGTAGGCGGCCCCGAAAACGTAAGCCAGGAACGCCAGTCCGGTGAGCACGATGCCGATTCGCAGATGCCGGCGTGAAAACAGCATCAAAAGCGGCACCAGCGGCAGGAAGTAGCAGACCACGTAACGGTCGTCGAGAATCTGCCCGAGCCAAAAGCCCCGCCAATCCGCCCAGGGTGTGTCGACGATGGGCTGTCGGACGAAGTCCCACAGCCCGGCGACGAGTTGCGAAATGTCGGCGGTGGCGGCGTCCACGAATCGATCCTTACATAAGCAAGCCGATCACGCTCCCCCACTCCCTGCCGCGTAATGAAGTAGCGGCCCGCGCCTCGCGGGCCGGCCCGCCAGGAAAGCAGCACCGGTCTTGTCAACGGACTTCTGCCGGACCGGTTGTCGCAGGATAGTGCACGGCCGCTCGGGGGCAACGCGCCGAGGAGCGGAGAAGAATATTTCGCGGTGCGGGCTTTGTAGCGTCCGCCCCCCGTGGCGGACGTCGGGTGGCGAAAGATTTCCACATTCTACGTCCGCCGCGGGGGGCGGACGCTACGTTTCCCGGCTTACACAGCGCCCGCGAAAACTGTCATGCACCTGGTAAAAAATACCTTGACGAGAGACGTTTAGTGGGGGATGCTATTACTAGAGTACCGTTGTTCCTACGGAATCTGCGCGTACAGAAAGGGCAGCTTTCAGCAGGTTCCGTCGGCGGTCTTACATCAGTAGAGGTTTGGTGGCATGCCAAGTGGTTCGGTAAAGTGGTTCAACGACACGAAGGGGTACGGATTCATTCAGTCAGACGACGGACAAGACGTTTTCGTCCACCAGAGCGAGATCCAGGCTGAGGGATTTCGGTCGTTGAAGGAGGGGCAGAAGGTCGAATTCGACGTCACACAAGGCGACAAAGGGACCAAGGCAATCAATGTAAAACTCATCGAGTAGTTCGCCCGCGGGCAAATCCCGCTTGACGAAATTGTTGACGCACCAATTCATGAAAACACGCGCAACCCTCCCGACCTCGGCCGGGGGGGTTGTTGCGTTCGCGGGGCAGGCTGCTACAACAGAACGCAAGACACCTAACTACCCTTGGTATCATAACGACACACGAACCTTGCCCGCTCGCCACTCCTGGACCAGCAGGCGAAACTCCTCAGTGGTCTCGGCCAGTCGGCGGAAAGTCAGGACCAGCGATTCGTAGAGCCGATTATCCGCCAGCAGGTGGCCGATCGTGCCCTCCCCGCGGTCGACTTTTTCCATAATTGAATTGAGTCTCGTGAGGACGCGGCTGGCAATTTCCAGGTCGTCGGTGAGGGAGCGGGACACGCGTTCGACATTCCCTTCGATACGCGTGACGGCCGCGGAGGTTGTTTCGATCAGCTTCTTGGCCTCGACCGCGGTGACGCGGGCGTCGGCGGCGGCGGCTTTCATCTCGGAAACGACGACCTTGCCATCCTCGCTCATAACGTAGAAATTATCGATCGACATTCTGAACTTGCTCTTGACGTCGGGATCACCGAGAACGTCGTTGAAGTGCTTGAGCGCCGCGTCGAGCCGCGCGACGGCAGTCGCCAGGTTCCCGCTCGGGCCGCCGGGCTGGTCGACGACGTCGATATCGAGCGGCTTAAAAACCTCGTGCAAATCCTCGAGCACGGGGGTCAGGGCGGCGGCGGCTTCGGCGATCCGCGTCGCAGTCTTATCAAAGTTGGTGACGATCTCCTTGGGGATCAGCGATTCCATCGCCGAACTGATCTGCCCCTGGATAGGCGTTCCCGAGGCCAGCACGGGGGCGTCGGAGGGGCCGGGTATGATCCGAATCGGTGGCCGCCCCTCGCCGAGTCCCGGCTCGTTCGTCCTGGCGCGGCTGCCCTCGCGCAACACCCGGCCCTGATCGAGAATGACTTCGACGTTGACCCCCACGTCAAAACGATCGGGGTCGACAAAGTCGACTCCGCTCACGCGGCCGATCGGGAGGCCCCCGACCGTGACGATCGTTCCGGGGCGAATACCCGTGGCGCGTTCGAAACGCACGTTGATCACGTACGCATCGGCCCGGCGGGTCCAGAAACCCGTCTGGCCGAATAGGACTATCAAAACGCACAACGCCGCCATACCGACCAGTACGAACAAGCCAACCCAGAAATTCTGACGTGATTGTTTCATGACGAGCACTCCCTGGTTTCGGGACGCCCGGCCGCGATATAATCATTGTGGCCAATCGTCCGCATCGTGCCATTGTGTCGCAACGCCGCAAATACTACACTATTTGCGCTGCCAGCAAAGGAGGTGTTCCGTGGCCGATTGCTTTGAAGGAAAAACGATTCTGATCGTGGACGACGATCCCGATATTCTGACGGCCATCACGACCAGCCTCGCCGACACCGGAGCCACGCTGGAGACGGCCGCCGATGGGAACACCGCCGTCGCGCTGGCCGAGGAAAAGAAGCCGGACCTGGTGATTCTCGACATCATGCTCCCACAGAAAAGCGGCTTTCTGGTGCTCGAACGCATACGTCAAGGCAAGCGGCGTGGCGAAAAGCCGCACGTAATCATGATCACCGGGAATCAGGGACGCCGCCACCGTCAGTATGCCGAGACCCTCGGGGTTGACGAGTACCTGAACAAGCCGTTCCGGATGGAGCGGCTGGTGGAAGCAACAGAGAAGCTGCTGTCGGACTGACGCACGGGTGCACGACAGTTTTGGCGGGCACTGTGTAGGCCGGGAAACGTAGCGTGGGCCCCCCCCGATACTGGGCGGGCGCGGCCTCCAAAACCCGGTAAACCGTCGGACTCGTAGGGCCTACGCTACAGGAATTCGGCCGTCGAAGACTTTTACGGCGGACTGCTAACTTGACCAGTGTAGTGAGAATCTAGCCTGGAGAGAGACCCATGTGGTATGTTTGGACCGCCGTTCTTTGTTTTCAATTAGCCGTGTGTCAGGCTTGTGCGCCGGGGGCGACCGTAACGCCGGAACCGACAACGCCCGAGACAGTTTCGTCACAAACGCCGCCGCCGTCATCGCCGGCGCCCAAAACCGACCAGAAAACAGAACTGGCGGATACGCCGGCCGCCCCGCCCCCGCCGAAGGAGAAGGAGCCGGAAATCACGTTGCCGACCGGACCGATGCGGGTAGAGCCGTGGGCGCTATCCGAGTCGCGGAACCGATACGATAGCGATGTGCCGCCGAATGTTTCGGAGCCGACGCTCGCCCTGCGGGCGAAGCTGACCGGCGAGCGTCTGGTGCATATGGTTGGCCGCGGCGAGTTGATCATCGAGGAGATGGTCGACGACACCGGAGCGATACTGAAGTCGTTGGCGGACTACAAGACGCGCGAACTGACGAAGACCTACTCGATACGCGCGGGCAAGCGGATGATGATGACAGGTTTCGCGAGCCTGACCGTGAACGCGAAGGCCACCAGCCGCCAGGCACGCAAGCTCACGAAGGTCAAAGGCTACGTAAACGTGGTCTACGCGACCGAGACCGAAGAAATCATGATCGACAACCCGCTGCAATATCTCGGAAGTTACATCGAACATCCGCGGCTAAAGGAAGTGGGGCTCAAGATCAAAGTGATCTCTCCGGGTAAGGAAACCAAGGACAGGCGCGATACCAGCGGCATGGCATTGGAATACGAGGACGGGGCCCGCAAGCACATCCGAAAGCTCGAGTTCTTCGACGCGTGGTTGAAACCGCTGTACGCGCGGGAGCGCCCGGCGGAAAAACCGGACGGGAGTGAATACGTCTTATACAACATCGTCGCTGGGCAGATGAACGCCGACACGCAGATGCTGCTGAAGTTCTACCCGGAGATCGAGGAGGAAAAGGTCGAATTCACATTTGAAGACCTTGAACTTCCATAACCATTGCGAACGGCATTTTGCCGGCAGGCGAACGCCGATCAGGCAAAATTTCCGACGGGCGTTGCGAACCGGCGGCGATAGCCGACGGAGGAGCGGCTGATGTCGCCGGAGCTTCCCGTGCAAGATGATGCCCGCGGCGGCGAAGCTAATGCGAACGCCATTGTGCCTGGCGCGGCGGACTCGCGGGGGAATTCGATCAAGCGAAACATAGTGTACGCGGTCCTGGGCAACGGGCTGCTGAACCTTTCCCGTCTGGCGGTGCTGGCGCTGCTGGCAAAGCTCGTCTCGACGGAAATCCAAGGTATTTACACGTATACGATGATCGCGCTGGCGGGTCCGGTGGTCCTGTTCTGCGGGCTGGAATTGCGGGCGGCGTTTGTCGCGGACGCGGGGAGCGAATTCACCTTCGGCACTTACCGGGCCCTGCGCACGGTCGGCATGGGAATCGCGGGAGTAGTGTTGCTGGCAATCGTGTTGTGGCACACTCGCAACGACGCAAGCACCCCGCTGATTTGGATGATGCTGGCGATCTGCGCCGGCAGAATAGTCTTCTCACTGGCGGATATCTATTGGGGGGTCTACCAACGCCGCGAACGGCTCGGGTTGATGGCGTGGTCGAATGCCCTGCGCGGAGTAACGCTGCTCGTTCCGTTTGTGCTGCTGTTTCGGTGGCTGCCCGCTTGGGGAGTCATCGATCTGTCCGAGCGGGATCCCGGGCGGCTGATGCAACTCGCCGCGGGGGCTATTTCGCTCTACGTGGTGGCCTGGGGCGCAATCTGCTGGTTCTTCGATCGGCGGCTGGTGATCGGACCCGGCGACATGGACATGCGCTGGGATTGGCGGGAGGTTTGGAAACTCGCCAAACAAACCTTTCCGCTCGGGCTGGTCTTTCTGCTGATCAACCTGTGTGAAACAGTCACGCAGTGGTCGATCAAGCGGGCGTCGGGTGGCGACGGGTGGGCCGAACTCGGCTACTTCGGCTCGATGCGCTTCATCACACTGGTCGCTATGTTTCTGGTCATCCAGGTCAACACCGCGGCCGGAAACCGGCTGGCAAATGCGTATCAGCGGGATTTGAGGACGTTCGTCCGCCTGGCGGTAAAAGTCACGGGTGTCGCGCTCGGGCTGGGAGTGGCCTTCCTGGGGGCGGCGTGGTTTCATGGCGAGTGGTTTCTCCGCACTCTTTTCACTCCCGAGCACGCCGACCACTATCCCGAGTTTCTGATCCTGGTGTTCTCCCAGGCAATCGTGCTGCTGGCGGCGGTGTTCGGGACCGTCACGACGTACATGCGGCAATTCTGGATCCAAGTGCCGGTACACATCACCGTATTGGCGATAACGGCGATCTCGGCGATGCTGCTGGTGGGGCCGGAGAATCCGGTTCGCGGCGGGGCGCTGACCGAACTGGTTCGCAGCTTGTCGCAGGCGGTTTTGTACCTGGGTTGTGTACTGATTGGAATCCGGTGGAGAAATCGGATTACTAAGTCGTGACGCGGGCTCCGGTAGTTATCGGGCGTTCGCGGCAGTTCAGAAAAAAACCCGGCTCTCCGCCGGGTTTCGTGAAAAACGAGGCCGACGGGACTCGAACCCGCAACCTTCGGATCGACAGTCCGATGCTCTAGCCAATTGAGCTACGGCCCCCCTTGAGCAGTTATTTCAGCATTCTACTGAGCGGGTAGAACAAGTCAAACTGAATTCCGTGGCACATGCGCCCGGCCTGTTCCGAAACCAGGTAGCCGATTCCACCGATATCCGTCATGTATATTCATTATTCATTCGACACCATTATGAGGCTTACTGTGTCGAACGGATCCCGTGGAACTACTTAGGATAGGCCATGCAAGCAAACAAAGTCCGCGTATTGATTGTCGACGACAGTAGCGTGGTGCGGGCGATCCTGAAGACCACGCTTTCGGGGCATCCGTCTATCGAGGTCGTCGGTATCGCACGGGATGGCTTGGAGGGCCTGGCGCAGATTCAAGCCCTGCGCCCCGACGTCGTCACGCTTGACGTTGAAATGCCGAAGATGAACGGTCTACAGTTGCTGGACCGCGTGGGGGGCAAGATTCCGGTTTCGTTCGTGATGTGCTCAACGCTGACACAGGCGGGTGCCCAAACCACGTTCGAGGCGTTGGAGAAAGGGGCTTTCGACTACGTTGCCAAGCCGCAGGGAGGCTTCGCGGGAAACCCGGCATTCCGCGGCGAATTGCACGAGAAGGTCCTTGCCGCCGCCCGGGCGAAAGGGCGCGTTCGTCAAATCAAACGCGGCATGACGTCCCAGGCCGGCGTTCGACGCCTGCCGCCCAATAATGCGCGCGGGTGGGTGGTCGGTATTGGCTCGAGTTGCGGGGGCACGCAGGCGTTGGCGGCGATATTGCCGACCTTTCCGAGCAATTTCGTGCCGATAGTGGTGACGCAGCACATGCCCGCGCAGTTCACGGGGCCGTTCGCCGAGCGGCTGAACAAGACATGCGCGATGCAGGTTTGCGAGGCCCAGGAAGGGATGCCGTTAACACCGGGGACGATTCTGGTCGCGCCGGGGAGTCATCACCTGCGGCTGGTTCGGCGGGGGGTGCAGTTGTGTGTCAAGCTGGATGGCGGACCGACAGTATCCGGACATCGCCCATCGGTTGACGTGATGTTCAAGTCGCTGGCGCAAATGTGCGGATCGCGCTGTGTGGGAGCGATCCTGACGGGGATGGGCCACGACGGGGCAACGGGTATTCGAGCCCTTCACGGCGCCGGGGCTCCCACGATCGCACAGGACGAGAAAACCAGCCTGGTCTACGGCATGCCCAAGGAAGCCGTCGCGACCGGTTGTGTCGATCAGAGTGTAGCGCTGAGTCAAATCCCGCACGCGACATCGAGGCTGATGCAACGCGGAGCGCCTACCCAAGTCGCTTCCAGGAGCTAAATGCGGACGCTGGCGCCGTCGAAGTCGAGTCATGGAATAACCCGTGTAAAGTCGCGGTGTCCGATAGAAAACAGGTTGGTACGGCGGTGCGTACTGCTTTGGAATGGGGGATCGATAGAAGTGGGGAGGAGGCAGGCCGGTGCGAGTTCAAAGTTACGTTTGATTTCCGAAACAGGCAGGCCAAATGGGACGATGTATCGTTGTGAGAAACGGCTTCACCAGCATCACGGCATGACCGGCCTGTCCGGACGGCAAGGCAACCGAGGAGTCCATGATACCACCGGCTTGAGTGCGTTGCCGGGCGGTTCGACGGAGAATGCGACAATGGACGTACACTTCATCAATCCGTTTGTGGAGGGCGTTGACAGCGTCTTCCAGACGATGTTGCAGGTCGAGCCTAAGCGCTGCCCGGTGCAGGTAGGCCACAAGGGAAACGGCCACAGTGCCGCGTTGACTTCGCTGGTCGGTATCAGCGGGCAGGTGCAAGGTGTGGTGGTGTTGCGGTTTCCGCCCGAGACGGCACTTCAACTCGCGAGTCGCATGTTGGGCACAAACCTGGATACGGTCAACGACGAGGTGGTGGACGCCATTGCCGAGATCGTCAACATGGTGGCCGGTTCGGCCAAAGCCAAGTTCAATTGCGACCCGCCGCTGGATTTGGGCCTGCCGACGGTTGTACTGGGCAGTAACTACAAAGTGAAATATCCTTCCGGGGCAACCTGGCTCAAGGTGCCCTTCGAAAGCGAAGCCGGGAATTTCACGCTGGAATTGACGTTCGAATCACACTGAGGGACGGAACATGAAAGCACTGGTTGTCGACGACTCCATGACGATTCGCCGCATAGTGATTAAGGCCCTCGGGATCGCGGGCATCGCAGACACGACCGAGGCCGGCGACGGCGTGGAAGCGGTGGACGCGACCAAAGCCGATAAGTTCGACGTCATCCTGCTCGATTGGAATATGCCGAAGATGTCCGGGATCGATACGCTGCGCGCGATTCGCCAGGCCGGGGACAAGACCCCGGTCATCATGGTGACGACCGAAGCCGAGAAGTCGCGTGTAATCGAGGCAATCAAGTCAGGGGCGAACGACTATCTGATCAAGCCCTTCTCGCCGGATCAATTGGCCGAAAAGGTCAAAGGGGTGGTTGGGGCACCGGCCTAGAGCTTTGTCTAGGTTGATTTGATGGGTAGTGTTTCTTTCGAGGCCGTGATAATACTTGAAGAAAGCAACATACTCGAAGAGCCGCGGACTTCAGCCCGCCCGGTCCTTCGGAAAGGGTAAATTCTACTCCCCGTGGCGCCGCGCGGACTGAAGTCCGCGGCTCTTCATCGGTTCGCACAGTCGATCGTATTTGTGAAACGGAGTACTCGATTCCTCCGCGCGTCCGACGTCAACAGACACGGTCGGAATGACATTCATACGCCACCCACTTTCGTGACGCTCACCCCCACTCGCGATAAACCCCGAAGCAGTCTGGCTGTACCAATGGCGACCAGTTAAGATAAAGGATTAAAGGACTGTGAACGAGTGTTCACCGATCTTGGCACGCGCTGCAGATCGCGGCGTAACAGAATGATCTTTCCAGGTTTCCTGCGATGGGCTGACCAGAGAGAAACGTAGTATGCGTCTGGTCATACTTGAAAAAAACACGCAATTAACAGAGGTTGTGTGCCTCGAGGAAGCCGTCTATATCGGCTCGGACGAGGTGTGCGAGGTCTACCTGCCCGACCCGCGGATCGCGGCCCAACTGGGGGTGATCTACGCCGATGCGGACGACGTCTGGGTTTTTGAGCAGGTCAGTAAAGCCGGGCAGGTGCAGTTGAACGGGGCAACCATCACCGACAAGGTTCAAATAAAGGTCGGCGACCAACTCAAGATACAGGACTACATCATCCGGGCGGAATCCGAACATAAGCAACCCGTGGCGGCCGCGACGCCCACGCCCGCAAAGCGGACATCGCTGGCTCGGATGGCGCGATTCGTGCAATACCGTCTGCCGCCGGGAACGGTGGTCAAGAAGCCCACCGACGAGGTGACGGTTGGGCCGGAGCAGATAACGAGGGTCGGCCGGACCAACGTCTCGCTCGGCCAGTGCGCGACGATCGAAGAGTTGATGGAAATCGGGCTGAAGGTGCTGCTCGAATCGTTCAGCGCGCACCGGGCCTGGATGGGCGTTCGTCGGCTGTGCTACGGGCCGTTGGAATACGTCGAGGGACTCCTCTCGACCGGTCAGACGGCGGACCTGCCCGAGACGGGCGAGAACCTCAAGCCGCGCGTGCTCGATCGCGAGCAGTTCGCGCTGCTGCCATACGGGGACGACTCGGACCACGTTTCGGTCCTGACCGGTCCGTTGAAGGGAACGGAGGGAACCTTGGGGATGGTCTTCATCGACGCGGGCGAGACGGATCGACGTTTCGACACGCACGATCTGGACTTTTTCATCCTGCTGTTGAACACGCTCGCAGCGCAGTTGGAGGCGATCTTCGAGCAGATCGCGAAGAATCGGGAGGCAATGCTCGAGGGCGAAGTGACCGTCGCCCACGCGATCCAGACCCGCCTCACGCCGCGCAAACTGCCGCAGTGGGAACAACTACAGTTCGGTGCCTTTCGTGAAATGGGACGCGAACGCACCAGCGACATCTACGACGTAGTGCGGCTGACGAATCAGATGGCACTCTTCATGATCGCCCACACCAGTGCCGTCGGACCGATCCCGAGCATGCTGATAGCGCAGGCCCAGGCGGCGTTTCGGGTCGCGGCAATGCACCTGGACGCGCCGCACACCTTCCTGCGTTCCCTCAACAACCTGATGTACGACGGAAACCAGGATCATCCGCTCGACTGCTTCGTCGGCGTAATCGAGCCGCCCACCGGCAATATGCGCTTCGCCCAAGCGGGTAAGATGGGTGCTTATGTCATCTCGAACCGCGGTGAAGAACGCGTACTGGGAACCGGCGAGCCCACGCCCTCGCTCGCCACGATGAAAGATCCGGAATACAACCTGTACCCGGAGAAACTCAGGAAACGTGAAACGCTGGTCTTTTTCACGCCGGGCGTGGTCACGGCCCGCAACAGCAAAGGTGAAGCGTTCGGTGAGGACCGGTTCGTGAACATCTTGTGCGACGGGTTCGGTCAGCAGGCTAGCAGCATGCTCCGGGAGATGCTCTCGGACTTGCGGCAGTTCACCGAGGCGGGCACGCAACCCGACGACATCACCGTCATCCTCGCCCATCGTTTGTAACCCCCACCGATAAATAACGGCACCGGGTGCGTGACAGTTTGGGTGGGCTTCGGCGCGGGCCCCGTGGCGTCGGCCCCCCGCGGCCGACGTCGAGTGGCGGAAGATTTCCACATTCGACGTCCGACAGGGGCGTCGGACGCTACGTTTCCCAGCTTACACAGCGCCCGTCCAGAGTGTCACGCACCCCACGGTACCCCTGTTGCCCGCGACGTGTTGGAAACTCCGTGCCGTGGCCCTATCATGCTTCACTTGGACGCGGTCATCGCACTTGTGCATCACCGGTTCACCCGTTTTCCGAGGCCTACTGCGCCGTGGCAACCCTTGTCCGACACGACCGTCCCCGTGACTTGCGCTGGTATCTGGCCGGGCCGATGTTTTTCGGCGATCTGGGTACCAGCCGGCTGTACGTGCTGGGCCTGGCGCTGTTTTACGCCGGCGTCGCGGCCCCCTACTACGTGGCGGCAATCTGCACGCTGGTTCTGCTGGTCGGCTGGGCCTACACCATCGTTTGCCGGGTGAATCCGGACGGGGGCGGCGTGTACTCGTCCGGGCGGATGCTGCACCCGACGCTGGGTGTGGTCGGGGCGCTGCTGCTGTTCGCCAACTACGTGGTCACCGCCGCTATCTCGACCTACGTGGCGATGATCTACATCGGCGGCCCGTTCGGAATGGCGCGCGAGCTGGCACCATGGCTGAGCCTGATCGCAATCGGGGCCTTGGGCGCTTTGAACTATGTCGGCTCGCGACGGGCGGGGATGTTTGCCCTGCTGGTCTGCATCTCCGCAATCGCCGTCACGGCGATCATGGCCTCGCTGACGATCACGCACGTACCCGAAGGTTGGGGGGCGGTCGCACCGCCGAGCGGGGGCCCCTGGAAGATGTGGCTGACGTTCGTGGCGGTGGTGTTGGCTCTGTCGGGCGTCGAGTCGATCGCGAACATGACCGGGATCATGGTCGAGCCGGTCAAGCGGACGTCCAGGCTATCGATCTGGCCGGTCGTCGGCGAGGTCGTGCTGCTGAACCTCATCCTGGTGTTCGTGGTTGTGAGCCTGCCGGAACTGGGCGAGATCGGCATTATCGCCGACAAAGATCCGGCCCAGATTACCGAACACGAGCACGCCTTGAAGGACCAGGTGCTGTATGTGGTGGCCGAGCGCTACATCGGCCATGCGTTCGCGACGATCGCCAGCATCGTGTTCGGCCTGTTGCTGCTGTCGGCGACGAATACGGCAATCATCGCCATGATCAGCATCCAATACGCGATGAGCCGAGACCGCGAACTGCCCGAGTTCTTTTCCCGGATCAACTTTTACGGCGTGCCGTGGTACGGGCTGATCGGGGCCTGTGCCCTGCCGGCAATCGTCTGCATCCTGGCGCAAGACGTGCAAACGCTGGCGCAGCTATACGCGATCGGCGTGGTCGGGGCGATCGCGATCAACCTCGGATCGTGTGCCTACAACCGCGATCTGAAGATCCTCAAACCCGAACGAATCGGGCTGTGGGTGCTCGGGATCTTCATGGGGATAATCTGGCTGACGATCGCGGTCACCAACCTGTGGGCGACGGTGTTCCTGAGTGTGATTCTCTCGGGCGGGATGTGCCTGCGGTATGCGGCCAAGTGGGTCGCCGCCCGCGTGCCGCCCGTGCCCGTCCCGGGAGAGCTCGCGCCGGAGTTGGCGGCCGAGCCCGTAGCCCCACTGTTGCCGTTCGACCCGGACAAGGGACGAATCCTGGTGGCAACGCGTGGGAATCTCAACCTGCTGCGTTTCGCCTTCAAGGAAGCTCGGCAGCACACGGCAAACCTGTTCGTCCTGTTCGTCCGCGACATCAACGTGCTGTTCCCGGGACGCGAGCGTCCGCTCAGCCCGGAAGAAGATGGAGAGGCGGCGTCGCTGTTTCACGCGGCCCGCGAGATGGCGCGGGAGCAAGGCGTCCCGCTACAGGACATCTACTGCGTCAGCCCCGATCCAAGCGACGTGATCCTCGATTTCGCCGCCACCTATGCCGCCGACATGGTAATTCTGGGAGTATCGCGGCGGGCCGGAGTGCTGCGAGCGTTGCGGGGCGATGTGATCAGCGGGGTGGCGGACAACCTGCCGGCGGAATCGACGCTTTTAATCCATGCTTGATGTTGTGCGATGGGTAACGACAACCTCCCCCGGAAATGTGGTTCATCCGGCCTTTTCGGGGAACTTGAACCGCCAAAGCGCCAAGGCGCCAAGAAAGGCAAGGCGTAAGCATTCAGCGGTCAGCAATCAGCGTTCAGCCGAAAGTCGAGCGTTTAGAGCGGTTTCAGAAATGGTGTAGCGTCCGACGCCCCTGTCGGACGTAGGATTGTGGAGGAATCCACGGCCGCCAGGGGCGTCGGCCGCTACGGAGAAAGTGAAAACGCTCTAGTGACCAGATGTCACGAATAACGTGTTCTTGGGAGCAGCGCGGGAACATGGACCAAGGCAAGGCACCTGCCCGCCTTACAACGCGAATGGCTGACCGCTGAAAGCTGATTGCTGAAAGCTTGTTGCAAACGGCTGAACTGTTACGACCAACTTAAACGCGTGGACAACCTGAAACCCTTGGCGTCTTGGCGTCTTGGCGGTTCAAGTTCCCCGGAAATGTCCGGGGGGCGACCCATGCAGTACGCCGCGATCAGCGTATTGAGAACTGCACAGGTCGCCCCCAGGCGCCGCACTGCTTTTTCACCCCGATAAATCCCGACGACCGCACGCGGACCTGACGCCGTAATGTCAGGCCGACTGTGGCGTAAGTTCGATCACCCGCGGTTGGGCGGTGCAGTTTAAGCTGTTCGCCGCACCGCTGGTCCCTTTGCGGGTTTGCGAGTCGCCACGGATCAAGGGGCGATTAAGCACGCGTCATTACTTGCGAGCTTTCTTCTTAGTAGCTTTCTTCTTCTTGGTAGCCTTCTTCTTAGTAGCTTTCTTCTTCTTGGCTACCTTCTTCTTCTTGGCTACCTTCTTCTTGGCTACTTTCTTTTTGGCAGCTTTCTTCTTCTTTGCGACTTTCTTCTTCTTTGCCATGGCGCACCTCATTAAACGGTTAACGGAAATCACTCACGCCACATGTGGCGTTTCCACACGTTCCTCAAACCGGACGCTGACGCGTTTGCTGACGCCCGGCTCTTCCATCGTCACTCCGTATAACACGTCGGCGCGTTGCATCGTCCGCTTGTTGTGCGTGATCAAAACGAACTGCGACTGCGCCAAGAAATCATTCAACATGTTATTGAAACGATCAATGTTGGATTCATCAAGGGCCGCGTCAACTTCATCCAAAATTGCGAACGGCGACGGCTTGCGTTTGAAGACCGCGAACAACAGCGCTACTGCCGTCATCGTCTTCTCACCGCCCGACAGCAAAGAGATCGAACGCGGCTCTTTTCCCGGTGGTCTCGCTATGATTTCAATTCCGCACTCGAGCGGATTGTCGGGGTCTTCCAAAATGATATCGGCTTTTCCGCCTCCAAATAATTTGCGAAAGAGCTCAAGAAAATTTTCGCGTACTTCCTCGAAGCAACCCAAAAATCGCGCGCGCGACTCTTCGTCAAGCTCTTCGATCAGTTTTTCAAGCCGCGCCACCGACGCCAACAAGTCGTCACGCTGCGTGATCAAATTCTCATAACGTGGCGATATCTCCTCGAGTTCGACAATCGCGTCGAGGTTTACGTTGCCCAATCGCGCGATCTTGCCACGCAATTCCTCGATCTCGTTCTTGATGGCCTCCCAGTCCTGGGCGGCGTGCTCGTACGACGCGTAGAGTTCGGCCAGATCGAGCGAAAGCTCCTCACTCACGCGCGCGACGAGGCTCTCCTTGCGAACCTCGATCTCACGCAGCTCAATCTCGCACTCGCGGAAGGTCTCATCGATCTTTTCGATTTCGCCGTGCAGCGCGCGAACCGCGGCCCCGCCGATTTCCATCTTTTGACGCGCGGCTTGACGCTCCTCGCGCAGCCGAACAACCGCGGCCCGCTGCCGCTCGCACTGCTCGACCAGCTCAACCTGGCGCTGGAGACTGGCACGGCGTTCGTCCTCGGCCCGGGCAATGCGCTCGCCGGCCTCGGTGGCTTCCCGCTCGGCCCGCCGACGTTCGGCTCCCAGCGTTTCGAGCCGGGCGCGCAGCTCCTGAAGCGATTGCTCACGCGCGCCGCGCCGCTCGGCGGCGCGACCCACCTCGATCTGTGCCGCCGTCAGTTCCTGCACGAACCCGTTGACCGTGCTCTCGAACTCGCTCAGTTGACGCTCGAAGGTCTCGATCCGCGATTCATGCTTGCGATGAGTCTCCTCGATCACGTCACGCTCGACTTCGGCTTGTTGCGCTTGTTCCTTCGCCTCGGCGAGAAGCCGCTGCAATTCCGCCGACTCGCTCCGCAAGATCGTGCCTTCACGCTGCACGCGCTCGACCTCATCGCGCAAACGCACCAGTTCGGTCTGGGCGTCGGCGTGCTGCTTCTGGACGGTGGCGATCCGCTGCAAGAGCGACTCGCGCTGAAGACGCCGATCCGAAACCTGCTCTTCAAAACCCGCGCGCTCACGCGTCGCACGCTCGAGCCGCGTCTCGATCTCATCCACTTCAGCCTGGAGTTGACGAATCTGCGCCTTGCGGCTGATCAGCCCGACGACGCTCTTCGAGACGCCGACCGTCAGCCGACCGCCGCTCTCGACCGTGCTGCCGTCGAGAGTAATGAAGACGTAGCCGTCGGGAGCACCCTGGGCAAGAGCCAGGGCGCGTTCCATTACATCGACGACGATCGTTCGGCCGAGTAAACAGTCCGCGAGCGAGCGGTACTCATCGGCACAGCGCACCCACTCTGACGCCCGGGCGACGAAACCGGGCGCGTCGTGATAGCTGACGGTCGCGGTCCGTTCGACCAACCGGTCGAGGGCGATGACGCCGACCGGGCCGGGCAGTTCGCCGCGGCGGTTCAGCTCGGCGAGGAAAGCGTAGCCGTCACGGACGACGACTTGGTTCTCGAAACGTGCGAGCACGGCTTCCAAAGTGCTGACGCGCGGATCATCAATCCGGATCACGTCCGCGACCAGGCCGACGACACTGCCCGTTGAATTCGCGTCACTCTCCCGCCATTCGAGCAGCCAACGGGCGCCCTGATCAACACCCTCCTGGCGGCGTTCGAGGTCTTCGAGCAGATCGAGTCGCGAGAGCACGCCGCTACGGACTTCCTTTTGCTCAGCGGTCTGTTGCTCGATCTGATCAATCTGCTCTTCAAGCTGGGCGAGTCGCGATTCCAAACCGCGGAGTTGCTCGGCTAGATCGCTCGACTCCTGGTCGAGCCGGCCGGTACGCTGTTCCAGCTCGACATGACGTTCGGTGAGGTCGGATTGCCGCGCCTGGACCTGTTGTCGTCGCTCGCCGGCGGAGGCAAGCCGGGCTTCGAGGCGTTGTTGACGCTGCTGGAGATTCTCCAATTCGTTGTGCAACCGGCTCGAGTGGCGGGCCGCTTCAAACGCAGCCGATCGCTCGCGCTCGAGCGCGCCGCGGGCATCGTCGAGTCGGCCGGCGGCGGCGGCACGCTCGGATTCGAGCTCGGTAATCCGACCGGCGTCTCGCTGCTCCGACTCAACCATTTCCCGCACGGATTGCTCATCATGCTGGACGCGATCGGCGAGTTCTCCGACCTGCCGAGCAGCCTCTTGAGCGTGCTGCCGGCGATGTTGCCGGGTCTCGTCGAGTTCACTCAAGCGGCGCTCGCCCTGCGTAATGCGCTCGGCGACGGCACTCTGCTCGGTTTCCAGTTCGCGCAGTTGTTCTTCGGCCTGCTGGATCTGCTCGTCGAGCGCTTGGGCGGCGTGTTCCAGCTCGGCGGCGTCGGCGTCACGCTTGGCCAACTCGGCCCGCATCGCGTGCAACTGATCTGAATACTCGCGGCCGCGCGCCTGTTGCCGGATGAGCGCCTCTTCGAACTCGTGATACTCGGCCAGCGAAAAGGCGGAGCGCAACTCTCGCAGCCGCGTGTCATATTCCTGAAAATTGCGGGCCTTGCCGGCAGCGAGCTTGACGCTGCGCAAATGTTTTCCAAGCTCCTCGGCAACATCGTTGAGCCGCAGTAGATTGCTATGTGTGCGCTCGAGTTTCCGCTGGGCCTCGGCCCGGCGAACACGATAGCGGCTGATGCCGGCTGCCTCCTCGAAGATCTCGCGACGTTCCAGCGGACTGGCCTGGAGCAACGCATCGACGCGACCCTGCTCGATCACGCTGTAGGCGTCCACGCCGACGCCGGTGTCCAGCAGAAGATCGCGGATATCCTTCATCCGGCAGCGTTTTCCATTCAGACGATATTCGCTGTCGCCGTTGCGATATAGAAGTCGGCCGACGATGACCTCCTCATCGTCGCGGGCAAGGAGCTGCCGGGAGTTGTCGAACGTCAGGCGCACTTCGGCAAAGTTGGCGGGCTTGCGGGAGCGCGAGCCCGCAAAGACAACGTCGAGCATCCTCGTGCCGCGAAGCGTGCGCGCGGACTGCTCGCCGAGCACCCAGCGGACGGCGTCGAGCACGTTGCTCTTGCCGCAGCCGTTGGGACCGACGATCGCGGTAAGTCCGGAGCCGAAGTCGAACTCGGTCCGATCCGCGAAGCTCTTAAAGCCGTGAAGAATGATTCGCTTAAGGAACACGCTTGTGGTCTCGTCAGCCGCGCGTCAGCGCACCCGCGTGGGTGTCGCCGCACCAATAACGCAAGATATAGTAGCTATCGACCGCGGGCAGTACAAGAAACTCCACAAAGTAATTGCGACACGACGACAACTATCAGAGTGGCAAGCGCGGCTTGGATTGCATCTCGTCCAACCGCGAAGCGTAGGTTCGCGCTTGTTCGACATCGCGGTGGAGCTGCGCGACAAGCCCGTCCGAGCTCGAAAAACGTACCTGGTCACGAATCTTGTTGAAAAAGTGCAAGCCGAGCGGCTGCCCGTGCAACTCGCCTGAGTAATTGAGCAGAAACGCTTCGACACAGGGTTGTGTTTGACCGAACGTCGGTTGCGGCCCCACGTTCACCGCCGCCAAGTGCAGCGTGTCATCCGCGAGTTGCGCGACGGCGATATACACGGCCTGGCGCGGCAGCAGTTGCGGGATCTCGGCGAGGTTGGCGGTTGGAAAACCGAGCGTCACGCCGCGATGCTCTCCGGTGGTGACGGTGCCGGTGATGCGATGTGGCCGGCCGAGCATGGTGTTGGCATCGGAAAGCCGACCGTCCCGCAATGCCCGGCGAATCGCGGAACTGTTGATGGCCGGATTGTCGGCAAGCTCATCGCTGTGCAGCTCCTCGACCACGGTCACGTCGAAATTGAAGCGCGGAGCGCAGCGACGAAGCGTCTCGGCGGAACCTCCGCGACCACGGCCGAAGTTAAACGTGGGACCCTCGATAATCACGCGCGGCCCGCAGGACTCGACCAACTCGCTCAGAAACTGTTCGGCGGTCTTGTCGAGCAACTCGCGCGTGCTGTGCATGACGATGGCCGCATCGACGCCGAGCGCTTCGAGCAGGGCGATCTTTTCGGATAAGGTGGTCAGGCGGGCCGGGGTACGCTGCGGGGCGACGATCGCAAGCGGGTGCGGCTCAAATGTCAGGGCGACGACGGAGGCGTTCAAGTCGCGGGCTTTCGCGCGGGCGGCATCGACGAGTCGGCGGTGCCCGAGGTGTACGCCGTCGAAGTTGCCGACCGTCAGCACGATTTCGCCGGCGGGCGGCTGATACTTTTCGATTCCCTGGTAGACTTTCATGTTTATGGAGCGCAGTGCGTTTATCACTTTTTCAGCACGTCGCCGAAGCCCAGGTCCTTTGCTTTAGTGCGGAACTCGCTCTCGGGCATCCACTGCGAATTAAAATGTTCCCCGTCGAACAAGATCACGATGCGACCGTCGGTCCGCACGAAAAACCGGACCGGTTTCTTCAGACAGCAAACCCCGACCTTCCCCTGACTGTCGTAAAACATGTTGAAGTAGTAACGTTTACGTTCCTTACTCAGCTCTTGGGTGCTCGGAAACATCAGCGGCGGGCCTAGCCTGCTGGAATACTCTTCCTGCAAGACGGTGGCAACTACTCGACCCTTCTTACGCTCGACACGCAACTGCTGGGTGTCACGATTGTGCAAGGCCGCCAGAATCATCACCACGGCCACGACCACAAACACGGCAAGGCGTCGCCAGAGGCGTTTGCGTCGCTGCACGAGCGTGTACACCCGGGCGCGTTGGGTAACAACCTCGTCGGTACGCGTGGCTGGTTCGGCCGTGGTCATGCGGGCACTTTCGTGAGTTAGAGAAAAAGCAACCCCGTTTCTATTCTTCAGACAATTCTATCCGGTCGCGGTTGGGGGTAAAGTGTCGGCGGGTTGGTACGAGGTTCCGTGATGCCGCTGTCGGGCACTGAACAGGTCGCGATTGTAGCCGCCGGAGCGGTCTTGACGCTGTTGTTGGGCGTGGCGCTATTGTATTGGATTGACCAGGAATGGCGCACGCTGGACGCGCGGCAGCGGCGCGGCAGCGACACTTCGGACCGTCGCCAGGCGGAAGACGAAGCGGAGCAACCGCCGACCGATCCACCGTCAGGAAGTTGAGGCTTCACCATCCCGGCTGATCGATATAGTTTGGGCGTACCGTCGTCGCCGACCGACCGCACGCCGCCCGCTTGTTTGCTCGTGCTCTCAACGATGATGTTTTTGGAGCACGCGGTGATGGGGTCGTGGGTGCCGCTGCTGCAACTGCACCTGCAAGACCTGCACTTCAGCGGAACGCAAATCGGGTCGCTCTACGCGACACTGGCGATCGCGTCGATCATCGCCCCGTGGCTCGGGGGGCAACTTGCCGATCGAATCATGCCGGCCCAACGGGTGATGTTCATCAGTCATCTGTGCGGGGCGGTCCTGCTGTGGTATGCGGCGGCGGCGACGCGTTACGAAACCATTTTGATCCTGCTGTTCCTGAACGCGATGGTCTACATGCCGACACTCGCGCTGAGCAACATGATCGTGTTTCGACATCTGGCGGACCGAAATCGGGAATACGGGCGCGTCCGGCTGTGGGGGACGGCGAGCTGGATCATCGTCGCGGCAGCGCTGGGCATCTGGCTGAGCAAGCCGAGTTGGCTGCCGGGGGCCGCCAGCGCCGGCACGGTGGACAGCCTGCGGCTGGGAGCGATCGTATCCGTGATACTGGCGTTTTTCTGTCTGGTGTTGCCCGCGACGCCGCCCGAAAACGGCACCCGTCGTTCAAATCTGGCCGCGCTGGGCGCGTTGCGGATGTTGCGCGATCGCTCGTGCGCTGTGCTGTTGTTGGTCAGCTTTTTCCTGGCGATGGGGATGCCGTTTGTTTATCCGTTCGGCGGCTTGTTTCTGCGATCGCAGGGCGTGTCGGACGCGGGCATCTCGCCGCTGATGTCGATCGGGCAGGTGGGTGAGATTATCGTCTTTCTGCTGCTGGCATTTTCCCTGCGGCACTTGGGCTTCAAGATAATGTTTCTGATCGGCATCGCGTGCTGGGCGATCCGGTTCGGGATCTGGTCGATCGGCGGGCCGTGGCCGCTGATCGTGGCTTCGATCACCCTGAACGGTTTTTGCTACGCGTTCGTATTCGGGCTTGGTCAGATGTTTGTCGACCAACGCTCCGATCCGGACACCCGCGCCAGCGCCCAGGCCCTGCACCAGGTCATGACGTTCGGCGTCGGAATGTGGCTTGGAAATATGATCGGCGGCGCGGCACTCGATTTCTTCCAACACAAGCTGCCCGACGGCACGATCATCACCGACTTTACACAGGTATACTACTGGCCGGCGTTGGGGGCGGCGGTGTGCTTCGTGATTTTCGCGCTCTTTTTCAAGACGCCCACGCCGCGCGAAGCTCGGCCAGCGCCGCCGCCTGATCTCCCCATGTAAAGCTCTGATCGTCGCGGACCAGGCCAATCCGGTCGAAGCTCACGTTCCGCTCGTTCAGCAGCGTTTCAAAACCGCGCGGGTCGGCCGTTTCAACGAGGTAGGCGGCACGGCATTCGGCAAACGGCGCGATCCGGGACGTGTCCGACACAGTCAATTCGACGCCGCGGTCGCCGGCGATCGCCATCTCGGCCACGGCCACCAGCCAGCCGCCGTCGCTCGAATCGTGACAGGCCGCAACCAATCCACGTTTGATCGCGTCGGCAACCGCCGCGTGCACCACGGCAGCCTCGGCCGGCGAATAATTAATCCGCGGCAACCCGCCGACCAGGTAAATTTGATTACCGGGCTGCTTGAGATCCGACGTGACACAAGTGCCGACGTCGTCAATCAGGCTCACCGCGCTGATCAGCAACGTGCCGGGGATGCTCAGCCGACTGTTCTGACGAACTCGCCGGGCCGTGACCTCGAAAACACGCCGCCCATCGGGGAAATCGCGCTGATCACGCTCAGCATACCGCCCCATGACCTCCAACAAGTCATCAATGTCGGCGGCGTGCAGGGCGAACTCGTTATTAAGTGAGTCCTTGCCCGAGATGAACGGGACGCCATAGGCCTTGGCGGCGTCGTAGCAACCCTGGCAGGCACGGACGATGGCCCCGAGCCGGCGCGACTCGTCGCAGCTTCCCCAGCAGAAGTTGTCGAGGATCGCCGTCCGGGCCGGATCCCCCCCTACCGCAACCACGTTGCGGAGCGCTTCGTCGATCGAGGCAACCGCGGTCCAATACGGATCAACATCAGATAGGTGTGCCGCGTTGCCACAGCCGATGGCAATCCCACGCGCGGAATCGAGCCGCGGCCGCAAGACGGCGGCATCGCCCGGCCCGTTGCCGGGGCCGCCCAACGGCTTGACCACGCTGCCCCCCTGCACTTCATGGTCATATTGGCGAATAATCCATTCTTTACTAGCGACGGTCGGCCAATGCAGCAAGGACTTCAACCGCTCCAGCGTTTCACCAGCGGGCGAGACCCCCGCACCTCCTCCAGCGCTTTGTCGTTCGGCCATCTCCGGCCGCCACTCGGCGATCCTTTCACGCTTCGGCAAACCGTGGTGGAGAAAACGCATGTCGAGGTCACCAACGACGATCCCGCCATAGCGGATAATCAAGCGTGCGGCGGCGGTGTCGTCGCTGCCGAAGGTTCCGATGACGGTCGCTTCGACTTCCTCCCGGCGCATGATCTCCATGATCCGGTCGATGTTGGCGGGCGGGACTGCGAGCACCATGCGTTCCTGGGCCTCGCTGATCCAGATTTCGTCGTAGCGCAGCCCGGCGTACTTGAGGGGGACGTTCTCCAGATCGACCACAGCGCCGGTTTCCTCGCCCATCTCGCCGACGGCACTGCTGAGCCCCCCGGCCCCGCAGTCTGTGATAGCTGTGTACAGGCAGCCGCTCTCGTGATCGCGAGCCTGGAGGATCGCGTCGAGGCAACGCTTTTCGGTGATGGCGTTGCCGATCTGGACGGCGTGCGAGAACTCGTCGGCGTGCGTATCGGTCAGTTCGGCGGAGGAGAACGTTGCGCCGTGAATACCGTCACGACCGGTGCGGCCGCCGATGAGAAGAACGAGGTCGCCCACGCGGGCGGCTTTTTGGACCTTATCGCGTGGGATGAGTCCGACGCAGCCGACGTAGACGAGGGGATTTCCGAGGTAACGAGGGTCGAAGCAGACGGCACCGTTGACGGTCGGGATGCCCATGCGGTTCCCGTAGTCGGAGACCCCGCCGACGATGCCGCGGAGGATACGTCGGGGGTGCAGAACGCCTTTCGGCAACACATCTTGTGGCCAGTCAGAAGGCGCGACGCAAAATATATTGGTATTAGCAATTGGACGAGCACCCAGCCCACAACCCATGACGTCGCGAACGCAACCGCCGACGCCGGTGGCGGCCCCGCCATAGGGTTCGATCGCCGAGGGGTGGTTGTGCGTCTCGACCTTGAAGGCGATCCCAAAGTCATCGTCGAAAGCAATGACGCCGGCGTTATCGACGAAAACCGAGAGGCATTCGGGCCCGCGCCCGTCGGCGATCAACTCCTCGGTCGCGCGCGCGATCGTATCTTTGAGGAGGTTCTCATAGCGGATTTCGACGGGTGAGCTTTGATCCGCGACAGCGCCCATCGGTGCCCCGCGATAGACGATCGCGCTTTTCAGCGTTTTGTGCACGCAGTGTTCGGACCACGTCTGTGCAAGCATTTCGAGTTCGATGTCGGTCGGGTCGCGGTCGAGATCGCGGAAGTGTTGCTGAATCGCGCACATCTCGTCCAGCGACAGAAACAGATGCCCATCTCGCGAGAGAGTTTGCAAACCGGCATCGTCGAGGTCACGCATTCTGACGTGCCGCAATTCAAAATCGAAAACGGGCGGCTTCGGTGCGGGACGGACGCCCGCGGTACCGAGCACGACCTGCTCGATGCAATCGTTGGCCAGAACGCGTGTGACGGCGGCGAGCACGTCGTCTCCGCGGACCAAACCCGTCAGGACGTAACGCCGAGCCGTGCGAACGAGATCGACAGCGTGACCTTCGGCACGCAGTTCGGCCAGCGTGCTCTCGGCTACCGGGTCCATCACGCCGGGCTTGGGATGCACCTCGACGGAGATCTCGACCGGGTTGCATGTCGGCTGCTCGTCTTCGCCCAGTACGACGGCCAATTCGGTGACCGCGTCAACCAGGAGTCCATGAGCGATTTGTTCGGCCTCCGGGCGAGTCAGCACGCCTTCCAAAAAGAATAATCGCGACGACCGCAGGTGCTTGAGCTCGACGAGCCCCGCCTCACGAAGTTGCAGCCTTAGTGCGTCGTCGAATGCCGCCCCGAGTTGCTCGTTACGGCGGCCGATTTCGATCCGATATACGGGCATGGCTTCCCTCAGACTCCGCCGGTTTAGGTCAAACGCGCGACAGTGTCAAAGATGTGATCATACTTGTTGCGGGCGGATTCGTCGCCGGGGCGCGGCCAAGCGCTTCGGATACGGGTGAGTGTCAAGAAATAGGGTGGCCACGAAAATGTGTGGTATCTGAATGTCATTCCGACCGTGTCCACCGACGGCGGACACGCGGAGGAATCTAGTGCGTTGCCACTGCTAAAGATGCGGGTTGTAGCGTCGGCTCCCTGCGGCACGTCGACGCGCGGACGCCTCACGACAGCCTGCGTCGGGCACGGAGACCCGACGTAACGTGTGGCACCGGTTTCCATCCGGTCAGACGCCGCATTCGCTCCGCCCTCCCCCGCGCGAACACCAACCCTACACAAAAACCGCCGGCGGCGACACGCGCAACCGGCGGTTTCCGAGAGCTTCGACAGTCTGGGCCGAGCTCCCCATCTCGACTCAGTACTCCTCAATCCTTAACCCGTAGCTATGGGCAGGTCTCGCCATAGTGCCCCAGCAACTCGGCGAGGTCAGCTAGGTCCACGTCCCCGTCGCCGTCGACGTCAGCCGACGTACAGCAATCGCCCGTGGTAAGGAGACGTTCTACGCTGGACCAAGGTCCCTCGTCAGCGCCCACACCGCCGACGGCATACACGCCGATACCGAAAGCCCCGAGGCCATGGTACATACGGTCGTAGTGCATGTCAGGGCCTTCGAGCCACCCCTCTTCTGGGGCATCGGTGTCGTAGACCCAAACGTGGTTGTCGACCGTCGCGCTGCTGCCGGGACGTCCCCCTGTCAGGTAGATTCTGTTGCGTACATCAACCGCTGCCGGACCGTTTCGCAGCTCTGGCAATGGACCCAGGTCAGTCCAGCCAACACCTTCCTCGAACTTCTCGAACCAGGTTTGACCCGGTGAGTCAGAGCCGCCGTGCGTAGTTCCGCCCATCACATAGATGGCATCGCCGACAACCGCGCTGGCGCGCCGTCCACCCGCGTAAACCATGTTCGGCCCGTCGGTCCAGGTGTCTGTGTCGGGATCGTAGATGTAGGTTTCATCGGCGGGACCAGTATCGCCACTGCGGAAACCGCCGAACAGGTAAATCTTACCGTTGAGTGCTTCGGCTGATGGGATGAACCTCGCCTCTGGCAAGTCCGCGACCTGCTCCCAGCCCTCGCCTGGCGTGTACCGTTCACAAGTAGTTCCTCCTCCAGCAAAGTAAACGGAGCCATCGAGCACAACCACACCCGGTGCCCCTTGGTGATGGTACATCGCCGCTGGGTGTGTGGTGTCAATGCCTTCCCACGGGTCGAACGACCAGATTTGATCTACAGGATCCGCGTGGAGGAAGAGCCACAGCTTCTCTGGGCCTTGATTCATGTAGAAGCCTGTCGGTTCCGGCGTAACGTGGGTTGTGATCTTCCACCAGCATTCGTCTCCCCGCGCCGGTGCGCACAACAGCACGACCACTACGCCGAGAACCAGGGAACCCCTGTTTACACTTGCTCTACTCCATCTCATCTCTTTCTCCTTTCGCTAGCATGGGACTTTGTCGCATCCATCCGTGGCGAGCCCTTACTCGCCATAGACACCTCGCATCCACTTGGCCCGGTCTTTCTCTGAGCGCGAAATTTACTGACCTGAAAGACGTTTGGCGGTTTGGGCGAGGTGTTCTTTAGAAGCGAGTCATTCGCCGAAATCGTGGCTGCCAGCGATAGAGTTGGTGTGCCGATATGTTTGAGCTGCTATCACAGCTAGAATGATTCTGATGATCACAACCACGAACCTGTCCCTGCTGGAACGTATGCGCGGCGGCAGCGACGAGCGGACCTGGCGTGAGTTCTTCCGGACTTACAGCCCGATGTTGATGTCGTTCGCCAGGCGGCTGGGTCTCTCCGACGCCGACGCCGACGACGCCGTCCAGGAAACGCTGCTCGCCGTCCACGCCGCGTTCCGCAAGATGCCCGAACCGTTCGATCGAACGAAGGGACGTTTCAAGTCCTGGTTGCGCGGGATTGCCAAGCACAAGGTCCGAGACGTTCAGCGTCGGCATCAGAAAGACGCGCGCATCGAGCAGCACGACGTTCTTGCCGGAGCCGGCGCCGACCCCGAGACGTCCTCCGAAGTCGACGCGCTGTTCGAGTTGGAGTGGCAGCGCAACCTGCTTGCCCGGGCGCTCGAGCAGGTGGCGCGCGAGGTTGACCCCGCGGTATATCAGGCGTTCGAGCTGTACGCCGTCCACGGCAACGACCCCAACAAGGTGGCCAAGCTGCTCGGGGTCAGCCGCAACGCCGTCTATATCAGTAAGACGCGCGTCCTCAAGCGAGTCAGTCGCATCATTGTCGAGCTACAGGAGCAAGGGAGCTGAACGATGTCACGTTGCCCGGACAAAGAGACGCTCGAACGCTTCGCCTACGGCCGGTTGCCCGACACGGAGTGCGCCAATCTCGAAGCGCACCTCGAATCCTGTCGGCGCTGCGCGGCAGCCCTGGCACGGCTGCCGGTGGGCGAAGAGTTACTCGAACGCATCCGTGAGTTGGAGCGGTCGCGCCAGGAAATCGCGGAATCCCTGTCAAGGCTGCCCGCGACCGAGGATAAGCTCGCATCAACCGTATTCGGAAGAGAGGATGATAAGCCGCGTCCTTGAGCCACGGAGCCTACGCAGCTACACTCTAACATATATCAATTTCAAAAGGCCTATCGGGGCACAGGGGATGGAAGTTACTCGCACACACGTCACGTCGGGCGCCGCCCGATACATTAAGGAATCCACTGCGCGCGACCCGGGAGACATCCCGAACTACGAACTCGTCGGCTTCATCAGTTCCGGCGGGTTCGGCGACGTCTGGCTGGCGCGCGAACGCGTGACCGGTGTTCGTCGAGCAGTCAAGGTGCTCCACAAACTCAACGCGGACCGGGCGGTCCGCGACATCGAAGGGGTCAAGCGCTACCAGCGCTCATCACATAACCATCCTCACCTGATTCAGATTCTGACCGTTGGCGAAACGTCGCGCTGTTTCTACTACGTCATGGAAGCCGCCGACAATCACGAGCCGGACTCCGGTCCATGCTATGAACCGATCACCCTCCGCAAGCAGTTGGACGGCACCAATCGATTCGACCCCCAAACCGCTCTGGAAATCATCGCCAAGCTCGCCGACGGCGTGGCCCGTCTGCACGCCGAAGGCTTGGCACACTACGATTTGAAGCCCGAGAACGTTTTGATCGTTGAAGGCCAGCCGAAAATCGCCGACGTCGGCTTGGTCGCACGGATCAAAGGCGACGCTCCTGGTTCGGGCACACCGGCATACATGACGCCCGAAGGGAAAGCCGACGATTTCTATGCCCTCGGGAAGATCCTTTACGAATTGATCTCCGCGCGACCACCCGCCGATTTTCCCCGCTTGCCGCCGCGCTTGCTTGACAGGCCGTCACCGAAATCGACCGCGGCGGTTCGCATCATGAACCGTGCATGCCACGGCGATCCGCAACGACGATACCGGTCGATCGAGGAATTGACCAACGAGATTCGATCCTCGCTGCGCCCAACGCGCGGTATCCATAACCGGTTCCGCGCCGCCTCCTCGCTCGCCAGAACGCTGATTCTTGTAGGCCTTACCGTGGCGGTTGCGGCAGTGGTGAGCACTGCACACTGGCTCCGCGATGATCCGACTCCACGCCTTCTCTATGAACAACCAATCGACCTCAAAACCGCAAACTGGAACACCGCACGCCATGTTCAGGGAAGGGATGGTCGCAGACTCTATCCGTACGCGCGTCTCGGCGGGGAGCCGATACCGGCGCCGGGTGTTTACACATACTCCCTTGCCGCGTTTGATCAGCCACTCGAGAATTTCGTTGTCGATTACCACATTCGTGGCGTGCGACCAACGGGAGTGTTGAGCCTCGGTGTCGCCGGCCAACCGGACGGTCGCAACGGGGCGTTTGTCCGCCTGTACGGATGCCCGGACAATCTGGGGCTTCACAGCATCCTCACAACTATCGATGAGAATGACCACCGGGAAGAAAAACCCGACGAACGCCTCTTCGGGCATCCACAGCCCGGCCTCGAATACGTCGTGCGTCTCGCCCGCGTCCAGGACCAAGTGGTCCTGGCGATTTGGCCGCTTGCTCGCAACTCGCTCAGCCCGGGCACGATGGCGCTACCCATCCCGCGCGGTGGCCTTGTCGCCAGATATCTCACGCTGAAGTGCTTTTCTCCCGACAGATTGAGTGAAATTGAAATCCTCGGCGGGCGCATCGCGTGTTATTCCGCACCATTGCAGCACGTCGACGAAAATGCGGATTTGCCGGACCTGGTGCGTCAACTTGCCTCCCGTGGACCGAAACCTGCTCTGGTGTCTCCGCTACCCCGGCAATTCGAACCGCCGGAAGGCAATCTGCTCACCGGGCAATGGCACCCCTCCTTCTCCAACGCTTGGATGGTCATTGGCAACTGGGGTTGGAGACTCGGAGAGGACTGGAATGTTGTCCGCTGCGCTCCCTTCTCCACTGACCAGCGCGCCGAACACCGGCAAGCGCGAGTCTATGGTGGCCTCCAGATGCTTCGCTTCGACCGCGCCAAATATGGAGACTTCGAAGCGAAGCTGCGCGTAAGGCTGACTACACCGCCTGATACACACAGATATGACCCGTTTGTCTCCATGTCCGAAGCAGGTTCTATCGGCTTGGCGTTTCGGATGCAGGAGGAGGCCGCGCCGGGTGACGTATGGGGCTCCTGTTACATCGCCAACATCGAGATTCAACCGCGCCTGGAAGCACCTATTTCCGCCGCCATCGGTCGGTATTCGGGGATGTACCTCGGGCACGGCGACGTCGACTTCGCTGTAGCCCCAAGGCAATCGGCGCAACACTCGTTCACTCGCATGGCGTGTTTACCCGAAGTGCTGTTCCTTGAGGTAGGCTTTCTGCTCCGACTCCGCGTCGTGCATGGGAGCGCGAAGTTGTACCTCAACGATGATCCGCGGCCGATCGTGGAATACGAGGAAGATCCAACCGACACATTGCCGGCCGGCCGTATCGCGCTTTACGCCAAGCGACTGATCGCGACGTTCGAATCCCTCGAAGTAACCCCGATCGACGCCGACTAACGACGGGTATCGTTCCCGGCAAAAAAACAGCAGGCCTCAATAACTCGACCTGAGATATGTGCAACTGCATCCGGTGCGAAGCCCGGATGCTGGTTCCTCGCCACCATTCGGGCCATTTGCGAATCCGCCTTGCTTTCCGGGAAGGATACCACGTAAAGATGCCACCAGGTGAACAGTATCAGGGTTGCTAATTAACGACCCGATCGATGTAAGACTTACATACGGCACGAATTAGAACGCGCGCCGGCAGCAACGGGCCGCAACTTATAATTGTCGGACAGCCGGGGATTGGTCTATAATCGTGTTGGAGCGGCGATCAATAGCGGAGGCAACGATGCTTGGCTGGCTGACCCCGCCGGGGTGCTTGAACGGCGTGTTCGCGCGAGTCTGGAGCGCGGCATTGGCCGGGGTGATCGTTGCCGGCGTGGCCATGTCCGCCCGCGGGGACATACTACACCTGAAAAACGGCGGCAGCATCGAAGGTGCGATCGTTGAACGTGACGAGCGGAGCTACAAGGTTCGCACGCTGGTGGGAACGGTCACGGTACCGGTCGAGGCGGTCGTTCGGATCGAGGAAAAGCCCTCGGTTTTGGACGAGTACGTGCAGCGGCGCGAGCAGGTCGCCGACACGCCCGCGGCGCAGGTCGAGCTGGCCACGTGGTGCGAGGAGCGGGGGTTGAAGTCGGCCTGGCGAGTGCACCTAAAACGCGCGATCGAGCTCGACTCGGATTACGAACCAGCCCGCAAGGCGTTGGGTTTCGTGCGCGTGGGAGGCATCTGGGTCGAGGGGCGTGGCCTGGAACGTCCCAAAAACCCGGGTGATGAGAAAAAAGCGGACCGGCGCGACGCCGCGGACAAGGATAATGATAAGGTCGTGGCGGCGATTCAATCCCAGTGGAACGTTCGAATCCGCGCGATCAAGAATAATAAGCTGATGAGTGGAGTCGAGCGCCTCGTCCGGGACGGGCGCGCGCAAATCGTTCAGATTCAAGACCCGCTGGCCATTCTCCCGCTGGTACGCGTGCTCAGCAACGGCAACCGGGCGTGTCGCGAGGCGCTCGTCGAGGCGCTGAGCCACTTCCCCCAGGACGAGGCGACGATGAACCTGGCCGTGCTGGCGCTGATCGACCGGGACAAAGACATCTGCCGGCGGGCATTGCTGGAGCTCAAACGGCGAAACGATCCACGCGTGATACCACAGTTTCGACGCGCTCTGTTCAGCAACAATGATGAACTGATTCGGCGTGCGGCGATCGGCCTCGGTGCCATGGAAGCGACGTCCGCCGTGTCCGACCTGATCAACCTGCTCACGGCCCAACGGCGCAAGATGGTCGAGGTTTCCACGCGGAGTTACTTCCTCGATTACCCGATCACGTTCGACACGCCGACCGTGATTGCGCTCGGCCAGGTGTCGCAGATCAGGCACAACCCGATGCTCGGCATACCGTCCATCGGCGCGGGGATGGTGTTCGTCGATCGCGATTACCAAATGCGGAACGTGATCGTCTTTCGCACGGAAGTGATGGAAGCGTTGAAGCGGATAACCGGGGAGAACTTCGGATTCGATGCGGCCGCGTGGCGCCGCTGGTACGAGGAGCAATAGCCATGAGAACCGTCTCTGTGTTTGTCGTCATCGTGGGACTGGCAACCATCGGCGCGGCATCGGCCGCCGACGTTGATTATTACGGATTGATCGCGCAGTCCGCGAATGCTTCCGAAGCGAAGGAATCCGGGGATACGGGCGCGGCGGAGCGGGAGGCGCGGATCGACTTGACGTTGGCGCGGAGCCGCCTGGAGTTGGTGCTGGCCAGGAAGGCGCTGCGCAGGCATCAGATTAAGGATGCCGCGGTTCGGGCCCAACGCGTGTTGAATTTGCTAAAGGAGTTGCCGCGCGAGGTGGACGCCAGCGAATACGAATTGCAGGCGGAAGGGATTCTGGCACGGGCCGCCAAGGCGGGGGTCGACGTCGAAACATTACGCCGGCAGGTGCCGGACGACCATAGCTATCGCCCGGGCAAGGGAATCTTCGACACCGGTGCTGTTCCGGGACGCGATCGGCAACGCGATCATTACGAGGAAGCTTTGCGCAAGGCGTATTCGGCTGACGCGGCCCGGCTATTGACTGAGGCGGACGAAGCCCGTGTGGTGCCGGCCGGCGACATCGCCTATCCCGACGACTGGCCCGAGAAGGTCGCCAAGCGGGACAAGTACGCCGGCGGCCAGATCGCCCGCTCGGAGAGTTGGTACGACCAGGACGGGCATGAATGGTATGTGGCGGTTTACGACATCTACGATCTGATATACGTCCCGCCCGATTTCCAGCCGACGTTCTGCCTGGATCCGGTGGAGGACCTGCGCAATACGCTCGATCGGCACGCGCTGCGCTTGGGGTATGGCTGCTTCGGCGGACTATACCCGTGGGACCTCAACATGACCATGCCGCTGCTGCGTTGCTTCGGCGGGGTGGACGATTACGCTTGGCGCGGACCGAAATACAGCGTCGAGCGCCAGGAGCAGATTATAGAGATGATCAAGGCATTCACGACGAAGCCGACCGAGAGCAAGATTATCCCGCTGTCACCCTAGTGCTCTGTGACGCATGGAATGGTGGATAACACGAGGGGTGGCCCACCTCTTTAGAGGTGGGGGACACGAATGGGGCATCGCTTCGCGTCCCCCACGGCTAAAGCCATGGGCCACCCATCAAGCGATGTGTAACAAAGCACTAGTGCTTTGTCTAGGTTGATTTGATGGGTAGTGTTCCTTTCGCGACCGTGATAATATTAGGAGAAGGCAACAATACTCGAAGAGGGCAACAATACTCGAGGAGCCGCGGACTTCAGTCCGCGCGGTCCTTCGGGAAGGGTAAATTCTACTCCCCGCGACTCCTCGGGTTGAACCCATCAAAGCAACACTGACGGAGCACCAGCGTATTGTCACGAAGCATTTGACGGGTAGCACCGGCGAGCGGCTTTCGGATCGCAGTATAAGCAGCGTCCGGCCGGAACGAGCGCGAGTAACAATCGACAGGCCTGGCCTCGGCAATGAAATGCTAAACGGATATAAGGAGACTTCGGTGCAACGACTGAGGAACGTGTGCTGTTGGAGTAGTATGCTGGCAATGCTGGTGCTGTTGACCGGATGCCCGGCCCCCGAAACCCTGACCGAGAACGGGCTGCCGGGTGATGAACAGTCGAACGCCGAAAGCCACCCCCCCTTGCCGGAAGTCGACCCGAACGACTCCCAATTGCTGTTGTTGGCCGAAGCCGAGCAGATTGTCGTGGCGGACTATCCGCAGTCAACGCTGGTCGAAGCCCGTGGGACCCCGGCCGGCGAGACGGCCGCCACGGCCGACGACATCGTTGCGTGGCAGTTCCTCTTTATGGAGAACAAGGAAGTGCCCGGGGCCGGCACAGTGACGCTCGAATACGCCAACGGCGAGTTCAGCGAACCGGTACTGTTGACACAGGGGTTGGTGGGCACGACCTATGAGCGCCTGCCGCGAACGATGACACTAACGACGGCGATCCAGTTCATGCGCGACGCCGGCCACAACGATCCCTTTTCGCAAGTGATTCTGCGCAAGCCGCTGACGTTCCCAGTCCCGCACGAGGCGTACTACATCTTCGTGATCGGCGATGCGTCCGTGCTAGTGGGCATGGCGACCGGCGAGGTCAACCAGGAATAGCAAGCATCGCCCCTCATTACAGAGCCGGGCCGTCCTCGACCCGCCCGCCCGGCGTGGAGGCACGCCGGTTCTGCTGGAGAAAGAACACGTAGGTGGGCACTGCCCACCCTACTGGTCGACCCACCACCGACGAGCCGCACGACGTGATGATTGATGGAACGCCTGTGTTTGTCTTTGACTCGCGAAAAATCGGCGTCCTATAATCGGGTACGAGTTTTCAGGCCCGTTGCTTTGCAAGAACGAGGCGTTGAGCCTGACGGCTTGGGAGTCGAGCCTGTCGATAGTAATAACCATGTCGGCGAAGACGCCGTCGCATTAACAAGGAAGTGCACACGATGGTTAAATAGGGACAGTCACCTATTTTCCACCTCTATGCTGGCTATGTTGTGTTGTTCTTCGCCAGGTGCCTTGGGGGATTGAATATCTCACGGGTGGCACGGGCATACGGCCGTATGTTTGTCCGTGATTGTGACTGCGTGCACGTCGTGTGTCTAAAGGGGATAAGTCCAATTATTCGGTTGCCAGGCTCCTCGCCGGCCTTCCCGTCGTCGGTATTGGACTTATTCCCTTTTCTTGCCTCGGAGACGCGCCGCCGACGCGACATCATGTGGGTAGGCAATGCCCAACCTATAGAATACTACTACGGACTATGGACTATGGACTACGGACTTGGTCCCTTGGTTCTCTTGGTTGCGGCCCACGGCCGCGCTAAGAAATCTGGCAGCCGAGCCGGGCCGTCCCCGGCCCGGAAGTCCGGCGTGGGGACACGCCGGCTCTGCTGGAGAAATAACACCTAGTGCTTTGTCACATCATAATTTTCGGGTGTCTCGGGCGTCTCGCCCGAGAATCACACGGGCGGGACGCCCGAGATTTCCACAGGCGAGACGCCTGTGCCACCCTTGATGTTATCCATCATTCCATGTGTGACAGGGCACTAGGATGGGCACTGCCCACCGCTCTTCTGACACAGCCGTGCAATCGCGAGGGTTCAACGCGATGTGCCGGCGAGCTTCTTTTTCAGATAGCGGCCCGTATGGCTGGTTGCACAGGCGGCGATGGTTTCCGGGGGGCCCTCGACGACTACGGTGCCGCCGGCGTCGCCGCCCTCGGGGCCGAGATCGATTATCCAGTCGGCTGTCTTGACTACGTCGAGGTTGTGCTCGATGACCAGGACGGTGTTGCCCATGTCGACTAAGCGGTTCAAAACCGTCAGCAGCGTATGAATATCCGCGAAATGCAGGCCGGTGGTCGGTTCGTCCAGCACGTACAACGTATGGCCGGTCGAGGGTTTGCCCAACTCGGCGGCGAGCTTGACGCGCTGCGCCTCGCCGCCGGAGAGCGTGTTTGACGGCTGCCCGAGGCGGACGTAACCCAGGCCGACTTCGGAGAGCGCTCGCAAGCCCGCTTTGATCTTTGGGAAGTTGTCGAAGAAACGCAGGGCCTCCTCGACGCGCAGCTCAAGCACGTCCGCGATCGACTTGCCGCGATAACGCACCTCCAGCGTTTCGCGATTGTAACGCGTGCCCTTGCACTCGCCACACTCGACGAACACGTCCGGCAGGAAGTGCATCTCGATCCGCCGCGTGCCCTGACCCTGGCAGGCTTCGCAGCGACCGCCCTTGGCGTTGAAGCTGAAGCGGCTGGCGGTGTAGCCGCGGATGCGGGCCTCCTTGGTCTTGGCGTACAGGCGGCGGATTTCGTCGAACACGCCGGTGTACGTCGCCGGGTTGCTGCGTGGCGTTCGGCCGATGGGGGTTTGGTCGATCTCGATGACCTTATCGATTTCGCCGGCGCCGACCAGGCGTTCGTGCTTGCCCGGGACTTCGCGGGATTTGTACAGCCTACGGCGCAAGGCGGGCAGGAGCGTCTGTGAAACAAGCGAGCTCTTACCGCTGCCGCTGACCCCCGTAAGTGCGCAGAACACACCCAGCGGAAAGCTGACATCGATCTTCTTGAGATTGTTCTCGCCGGCGCCGATGACCTGGAGGAAGTCGGAACGGCGCGGCGTGCGGCGCTCGTCCGGCAGATGGATTTTATATTCGCCGCGCAGGTACTTACCCGTAAGCGAGTCGGGATTCTTGAGTACCTCCTTCGGCAGACCGGCGGCGATGATCTTTCCGCCGCGCAAACCCGCCCCCGGCCCCATGTCGACCAGGTAGTCCGCGGCACGTATCACGTCCTCGTCGTGTTCGACCACGATCACGGTGTTGCCGATGTCGACCAGTCGGCGGATCGATTCGAGCAGGCGTTCGTTGTCGCGTTGGTGCAGGCCGATGGTGGGTTCGTCGAGCACGTAGCAGACGCCGACCAGACCGCTGCCGAGTTGGGTCGCGAGCCGAATCCGCTGTGCCTCGCCGCCGGAGAGCGTCGCGCTGGCCCGGTCGAGTGTCAGATAGTCGAGGCCGACCTCGTTCATGAAGCGCAGCCGCCGGGAGATTTCGCTGACGATCGGCTCGGCTATTTGCGCGGCTTCGCCCTCGAACTCGAGCGCGTCGAACCATTCGACTGCTCGTTCGATTGAGAGTCGCGTGATTTCGTTGATGTTGTTCCCGGCGACGCGCACCGCCAGCGCTTCGCGTCGCAGGCGTGTTCCCTGGCACGCCGCGCAAACGTGCTCGGACTGGTACGCGCTGAATTTGCCGCGGTTGGTTTCATTCCCGGCCGCTTTGGTTCGCCGTTGAAGGTTTGGGATTACGCCCTCGAAATCGACGCCGTACTGCTTCTTGTCCTTCGGCCGGGTCCCGTGCAGGATGATCCGCCGCAGGTCCTCCGGCAGGTTCTTGAAGGGCGTGGACGCTTTGGCCTCGAACGCTTCGCAGAGCCGCCGAATCAGTTGGAGATAATTGGCCGCGAGACGCTTCTTACCGCTGACCCAGGGCGAGATCGCACCGCCGGTGAGCGTCAGATTCTCATCCGGCACGATCAGTTCGGGGTCGAACCGTTGCGTGGTGCCCAGCCCGCCACAGGTCTCGCACGCTCCGTACGGCGAGTTAAAGCTGAACATTCGCGGGGCGAGCTCGGGGATAGTGAAGCCGCAGGTCGTGCAGGTGTGGTGTTCGCTGAAGGTTTCGTTGGTCCAGGTTCGGCCGTTGCTCCCGTTGGATCTTCCCGAATTCTTCCGGTCGTTGTCGCGACTGACGATCACCACCCCGTCGGCCAGCGCCAGCGAGAGTTCGACGGCATCCGCCAACCGGTGGCGCACCTCGGGTTTGAGCACGAGCCGATCGACGACCACGTCGATGTCCACCTTGCGGGTGGCGGACAGCTCGGCCAACTCCTTGACCTCGATCAGGTCGCCGTTCACCCGGGCGCGGACGAACCCCTCGCGCTGAATGCGGCGAAGGATGGGTTTGTGGTCGCCGCGGTGGCCGCGGGCCAGCGGTGCCAGCACCATCACCCGCGAATCGGCCGAGTAATCCAGGACCGCGTCCACGATCTGGTCCACCGTGCGCCGAAAGAGCGGCACGCCGCACTTCGGGCAGTGCGTTAGTCCGACACGAGCGAAGAGCAGCCGGAGAAAGTCGTAGATTTCCGTGGTGGTGGCGACGGTCGAGCGGGGATTGGGGGCGGTGGCGCGCTGTTCGATCGCGAGCGTGGGCGGCAGGCCCTCGATCCGCTCCACGTCGGGTTTGCCGATCTGTTCGAGAAACATCCGGGCGTGTACGCTCAGCGATTCGACGTACTTGCGCTGCCCCTCGGCGTATACGGTGTCGAAAGCCAGGCTGCTCTTACCCGAGCCACTCAGTCCGGTCAGCACGACCAGTTGCTCGCGCGGGATGTCCACGTCAATGTTCTGTAAGTTGTGCTGACGTGCACCGATGATGCGAATTAGCTTCCTTTCCACGACGACTCCGTTCACTGCTCATACATCGACGGTCGCAGGTGTCCGGCGGACGGACACGCGAAGCACAATCCATCAGTCTACCCGATAACCCTCTGTTCTCGCTATGCCTCGAATACCGAGATGCCCGCGATGGTGAGTGTCAGGGAAGTGGGTAACGCCTGAATGTCATTCCGACCGCGTCCGCCGTCGGTGGACGCGCGGAGGGATCTAGTGCTCCGTCAGTGTTGCTTTGATGGGTTCAACCCGAGGAGCCGCGGACTTCAGTCCGCCCGGCGCTGCGTGGAGTAGAATTTACCCTTCCCGAAGGACCGGGCGGGCTGAAGCCCGCGGCTCTTCATCTGGATGCGAGGCGTTATTTTTGAGGCACTACTAGTGCTCCGGCACACGTAAATGTGCGGGTAGCGTCGGGTCTCCGTGCCCGACGCAGGCTGTCGTGAGGCGTCCGCGCGTCGACGTCGGCCGCAGGGGGCCGACGCTACAACCCGCATCTTTAGCAGTGGCGGCGCACTAGATTCCTCGGCGCTACGCTTCTCGGAATGACAGCGTACCTTTGCAAATGATGGTCACTCGGGGTAGAACCGCGTGCCGTTGACCTCGACCATCAGCACCGTGGCGAGCCCGTCGAATTGGGCCGCTTCGAGGTAGGTCGTGCCGTCGGGCAAGAAGCTGCCGCCATCAAAATGAGCGGTGGCAAAACCAGCCCCATCATGGACGCGGACGTATTGGAGATGGATCGGCCACCTTCCATTGAGCGGCAGACCGGCGTGGCTCGCCAGCCCGACGACGATCCCGCCGTCGAGATCAGGGCAGGGGCCCAGTTCGGGCGCGCAGCGGCGGAGCGTCTCCCATTCCTCCGCGGATCGGATCTGGAACAGGCCCAGACGTCGACCGAGCGGATAATAGAGCCCGTTTAGTTGCACCGTATCTGAGATGATTGCTCGCCGGATGAGGCGCGGCTCCACGGGCGTCGCCGCTTCCAGCGCGTGAACGCTGACCACCCGCTGGCGGTCGTGGGTGCCACAAGCCGACAACGCCCCCAACCCGGCCAGAACCGTCAACAGCAGGCCGCGGAATGCCCGGCGTCGCGCCGTGCGGGATGTCCGTGCAAGTTGCTTGCAATGGGCGCTCGGCAACCTTACTCTCCACGCTTGTGCCGGTGTTTGAGGGGCAAACCCGGCGCGTACATCGACTAGATTTGGTATAGGCAGGAGTATGGGATGATTATCGGTGTCCCTAAAGAGATTAAGTCGGACGAGTATCGCGTGGCCGTCACGCCCGGCGGCGTGGAGCAATTAAAGCGGTACGGGCATCGGGTCTTGGTGGAACGTGGCGCGGGCGTGGGTTCCGGCCTGACGGATGAGGATTATCAGTCTTACGGCGCGGAAATCATCGGCAGCGCCGAGGAGATTTTCGGCAACGCCGACCTGATCTGCAAAGTGAAGGAGCCGCAACCGGAAGAGATTAATAAGCTGAGCGAGCGGCACGTGATGTTTACCTACATGCACTTTGCCGCCGACCGCGAACTGACCGAGGGTGTCCGTGACAGCGGGTGTATCGCGATCGCGTACGAAACGATCGAGGACCAGGAAGGCCGTCTAGCCCTGTTGGCCCCGATGAGCGAGGTGGCCGGGCGCATGAGCATCCAGGAGGGCGCCAAGTACCTCGAAAAACCCATGATGGGCCGTGGGATCCTGCTGGGCGGGATCCCGGGGGTCGAGCCGGCGAACGTGCTGGTGCTGGGCGGAGGGATCGTCGGCAGCAACGCCGCCAAGCTCGCCGCCGGCCTCGGCGCCAACGTGACCATCATGGACATCGATCTCTACCGTCTACGCTATCTCGACGACGTCATGCCGTCCAACGTGAATACCGTGTACAGCACCCCGGAATCGATCCGGCGGCACCTTTCCGAGGCCGATCTGGTGATCGGCGCGGTGTTGATCCCCGGGGCGCGCTGCCCCATGCTCGTTCCACGCGATTATCTCTCGCTCATGCAAACCGGTTCCGTGATCGTCGATGTCGGCGTCGACCAGGGTGGCTGTTGCGAAACCACCAAACCGACCACCCACGGCGATCCGACCTACGTGGTCGACGGGATCGTGCATTACTGCGTCGCCAACATGCCCGGCGCGGTCGGCCGCACCAGCACCTTCGGCTTGACCAATGCGACGATGCCCTATCTACTCAAGCTGGCGGAGATGGGTTGGGAAAAGGCCTGCGCGGACGATCCCGGCCTCGCGCTCGGCGTCAACATAGTCCACGGCAAGATTACCAACGAGCCGGTCGCACAGGCGTTTGACCTGCCCTACTCGCCGTATGAACCGAAGTAGCGGGAATAGTCGCCGGTGCGGCGCGAATACTTCCACGGGGCGGCGTTGCTCACGGGTCTTGGTTGCGCGCCTTGATAGAGGAATCACGCGATGAAGAAATGGTATCTCCTCCTGCTGGTCGCCGTCGCGATCGGCGGCATCTGGTATTATTTGCGCACATACGTCCGCTACCGCCCCGAGTGGGACAAAGCCAAGTTCGGCGAGGTGACCCGCGGCGACATCCGCGTGCCGATCACCGCTTCCGGCCTGATCGAGGCCAACGAGCGGATCAACATCAAGTCCGAAGCTTCCGGCCGGGTACTCGAGATCAATGTCGTCGAAGGTGATTACGTCAAAAAGGGTGAAGTCCTCGCCCTGCTCAAGAAGGATGACGAGGAGCGCCGGCTCGTTCAGGCCAGCGCCAACCTCGATCGCGCCAAAGCCGCGCTCGTCAAAGCCCTGGTTGCGGTCGAACAGGCCAAACAGAATATCCTCAGTGCCGAGGCCCGCGTGGAGGAGATCAAAGGGAGTGGCGAAATAATTGCCATCGATCTGGAATGGGCGGAGGATATCAAAGAAGTCGGAGGGGCCAGCGAAAAAGAACTTCGAGTACTGCGGACCCGCGCGCGGATCAATAAGGCTCAGCTACGGAATGCTGACGCGAACGTGAAAATAGCCGAGAACAACCTGCTGGATGCCGAACAGAATGTCATTATCCAGCAGGCCGCGCTCGAGGAAGCTCGGCAGCAGGTCGAGGATGCCGAAGAGCGTCTTTCCGAGACCACCATCCGCGCCCCGCAGGACGCGATCGTCACCGAGGTGTACGTCGCCGAGGGCGACCTGGTGCAATCGGCCACGCAGGGCTTTACCGGGGGCACCCCGGTGATGACGTTGGCGGACGTTTCCAAGCTGAAGGTAATCACGCGGGTCGACGAAGCGGACATCGGCCGGGTGTACCAGATCTCGCCGGTCGACGCGTTGCCCGAGATGCCGCAGTTGAAAGAAGCGGCCCGCGAGAACGAGGAGCTGTTGGAGAAACGCTCGGGCCGGGTGAAGCTGACGGTCGACGCGTTTCCCGACGACACCTTCGAGGGGCTGATCGAGCGCGTCGAGCCGCAGGGCAAGCTGAATAAAGGCTCGGCGATCATCCAATACGATGTGCACGTCGAGGTGATCGACGAGCACCGCTACACGCTGCCGCTCGGCACGCAGGCCCAGGTCGAGTTCACCGTCGAAAGCGTGAGCGACGCCCTGCTGGTTCCGGCCGAGGCCGTCATGACGTTTCAGGACGAGCGCGGCGTGTGGATCAAGACGCCGCCGCCGTCCGGCTCGCTGGATCCGTTCGGCAAGAAATTCATTCCGTCTCGTTTCGGGATTACCGATGGCGCTCATACACAGTTAATCGCGACGGTCACCGGCGAGGAAATCAAAGAAGGACAAAGCGTTCTCACCAAGCTGCCGCGAGAACGCAAGGAAGAGGACTAGTGCTCTGTTGCACGTGGAATGATGGATAATACGAAGGGTGGCCCATCTCTTTAGAGGTGGGGGACACGAATAGGACTTCGATTCGCGTTCCCCACGGCTAAAGCCATGGGCCACCCATCGAATCAAGAGAGACAAAGCACTACCCGAGAAACAAGGTCTGACGCACTGTGCCGCTGATCCAAATTAAAGACCTGACGAAGCTCTATCGCATGGGCGAGTCCATCGTCCACGCGCTCGACGGGGTCGATCTGGAGATCGAGCAGGGCGAATTCGTCGCAATCACCGGAGCCTCCGGCAGCGGCAAGAGCACGATAATGCACCTGCTGGGCTGCCTGGACCGTCCAACGGCGGGAGACTACCTGCTCAACGGCCGCAACGTCGGCGACATGTCCGACCGCGAACTGGCCCATATCCGCAACCAGGACATCGGGTTCGTATTCCAGACGTTCAACTTGATCAATCGCACGACGGCACTCGAAAACGTCGGCATTCCGCTGTTCTACGCGCGAACGACGAACTCGCGGGCCCCGGCCCGGCGAGCGCTCGAACGCGTCGGACTCACCCAACGCAGCACGCACACGCCCAGCGAACTGTCCGGCGGCGAACGCCAGCGGGTTGCCATCGCCCGCGCGATCGTCAACGACCCGGTCCTGCTGCTGGCGGACGAGCCGACCGGAAACCTCGATACCCGCACCGGTGAGCAGATCATGGAGATCTTCAGCTCGCTCAACGAACAAGGCGTCACGATCATACTGGTCACGCACGAGCACGACGTGGCGATGCGGGCCAAACGTGTCGTGCAGATGCGCGACGGGAAAATCGTCCTGGACAAGTTGACCAGAGACATTCACGTGGATGCGGGCGAATCGCCGACGGCCAGGCCCGCCGACATTCCCGCGCTTCAACCGGCGTCTGTGCCCGAAGCTCCTCCCGCGCCGGCGGAAAGCGCTCCCGGTAACGCCGAACCGCTCGAAGCCACTCCCACGGTCAAGATGAAGCCCCGGCTGGCCGCTGGGGTGAACGGTGCGTTTGGCTGCGGCTTGGCGGCACCGCTGTTGTTGCTGCTGGGGATCGTCATGCTGATCGTGATGCAGACGCGTTTTCATCCGAGCGAGTTCTCACCCGAGAAACCCCCACCGTTGGCGCTTGCCGTCCTCGGGATCATGTTGTTGTGCCTGTTACTGTCGATAATTGCCGGACTTATCGGTTTTTTCTGGGGACGGGCGGTCCTGAAGCGGATCCGCACCGTGCCGGGGTCATGGATCGGGAAGGGCCGTGCCCGGACGGCCTGTATTTGCGGACTGACCACCGTCCTGATCCCGCTGGCACTTTTCGGCTTGAACATCGTCGTTTGGATGACGCGGACGGCAAGAGGCTGATTGCAACAGGCTGGCAAGCCAGGGCCAAATCCGAACCCGAAGCGCAAGCCAGGGCCACATCCAAACCCGAAACGCAAGCGAGGGCCATGTAGCGTCCGCCAAAACTGCCATGTACTCGTTTCCGGGCCGGGGGCGGTCCGCCTCTTCCCGATGGCCGATGACGTTGCTATGATCAGGTCCGATGTGCACTTCATGAAACCCTTGGAGATATCCAGGTTTCTGGAGTGCATACGGCGAATGCTGGGCGGGTAAGTTATTCGCGCGCCGGCTTCCTCCGCCACAAACGTCTATGGGTAGCTGCGCGATTCTGGTCAAGCCATTGCCCGTAAACGTCCCAGTCGGCACGCGCACCGCCGAATCCGCCCGGTGAGGATACCCGGAACGGTGACACATTCTCAGTGACGCAATGACGCGGCGAACCTTAGATGGCAAGCGTGACGTGCTGACAGCTCTCGATCCCAACACATCGCAACAGAGCGTAAGAGGGCCGCGGGCACCAGCGAAACGCACGGTCCGGGTTCACGATATGCGCCTGCGTGGCTCGTACGCAGCGTGCCGGCGAAATACGGAATTCATATGATAGTCCCGCGCTGGAGACACTCGCTGAAGTGGCGCATCGTTGCCAGCTACTCGATGATCTTGATCGTCGGGGGGGTGTCCACCTCGCTCATCGGGATTCGCGTCACCGGTCGCGCGCTGCTTCAACAAGCCCAGTACCAGGCCAATGCCGGCCTCTCCCACGCCCACACCATCTACATGAATCGGCTCACCGAACTCCGACAGAACGTAGAGCTACTGGCCACGAGCCGACGGGTGTGTGAGGCCCTCACGAGCACTGAGCCGGCAGCCGCCCGTGACTTCGTCAGGAGCATGCGGGAGGCCCGCGACTTGGATTTCCTGTCCATCGCGGACGCTGCCGGACGGGTCGGGTTTCGAACGACGGGAACGGGTATCACCGGGGATAACGTCGCTGACCTCGCGCCGATCGCGCGAGCGCTCAGCGGTGAACCGACCGCGAGCACCGAGCTGCTCGGGCGCGCGCGGCTTGAGCGGGAAGACCCCACTCTGGCGGCGCGGATCGGCATCAAGCTGGTACAACCCTCCCCGACCGGTTCGCGGGCCGAGAGGGCCCTGGACGCCGGCTTGGTCCTGCTCGCCGCGGCACCGGTAAAGGACCAGGAGGGCCGCGTCGTGGCGGCCCTCTACACAGGTAAGCTGCTCAACGAAACCGATGCCGGCTACGACTCGAACGAGTGTCATGGGATCGTGGATCAGATCAAGAACGAATTGTTCCCCGGCTTACAGTTCCAGGGCCGGCCCGTGGGCACCGCGACCATCTTCCAAAACGATGTCCGCATCACCACGAATGTCATGGGCGCCGACGGCCGCCGCGCCCTGGGAACACACGTTTCCCGCGAGGTTTATGACGCCGTCATGATCCAAGGCAAGACCTGGCACCATCGAGCCTTCGTCGTGAACGACTGGTACACATCCGCCTACGAGCCGATCACAAACCTGGCCGGCGAGCGCATCGGCATGCTCTATGTGGGTCTGCTGGAACGGCCGTATACCGCCATCCGCGACAACGTCACCATGGCCTTCGCGGGAATCGCCCTGTTCTGCTTTGCTCTGATCGTCGTGGTTACCTACTTCCTCACTCGGAGCTTGATGCGGCCGCTCGAAGAGATGGTCACCGTTTCCCAGAAGATTGCCGGCGGCGATCTGAATCAGCGCGTTCAAGTAACAGACCGGAACGAGTTTGGTCTGCTGTCCGATTCGTTTAACACCATGCTCGACCGCATCGGCGAAATGAACACCCAGCTCGAGCAATGGGCTGAGACGCTCGAACAGAAAGTCCACGAGCGCACCGAACAGCTTGCCAGGACCCAGACCGCGATGGCTCGCCAGCAGCGCCTCGCGGCCCTCGGCCAGCTTGCCGCCGGCGTCGCCCACGAGATCAATAACCCCCTTACCGGCGTGCTGACCTTTGCTTACCTGCTACGGGACAAAGAGAACGTCGATAAGCAGGACCGGGAAGACCTGGACGTGATCATCAACGAGACGACTCGGGCAGGTGAGATCGTTGCCAGGCTGCTGGATTTTGCTCGGGAAAGGCCGTCGGCGAAAGAACCACTAAGCATTAATGATGTGATTCGACAGACCGTGCGACTTATACGCAACCAGAAAAAGGTCGAGCAGATTACGATCGAGGAACATCTGAAGGAGGATTTGCCCAAGGTAAAGGGGGACAAGAACCAGCTTGAGCAGGTCTTGCTCAATCTGTCGCTGAACGCTTGTGAGGCCATGCCCGACGGGGGCACGCTGACGATCCGCACATCGGCTCAAGATGGAAACGTGCTGGTGAAAGTGACCGACACCGGCCACGGAATCAAGAAAGAGCATCTGGACCGGGTCTTCGAACCGTTTTTCAGCACCAAACCCGTCGGCAAGGGCACCGGCTTGGGCTTGAGCGTCAGCTACGGCATCGTGCAACAGCATGGCGGTTCCTTGGAGGTTGATAGCGTGGAGGGTGAGGGGACAACCTTTACGATTGTCCTGCCTTCCGGCCGGGAAGCACAGTCCGACAGCCGCGAGGAAAAGGTGGACGAATGAGTGTCTCAAACGTGGAACAAGAAGATCTGCCGGAACCACAGAGAATCCTGGTCATTGACGACGAGGCGGTCGTCGGCCTGGGTTGCAGGCGCTCCCTCTGCCCCGAGGGGCATGAGGTGGAGTTCCACGAGGATTCACGCGCGGGCGTTGAAGCGGCCCTGTCGGGCGGTTTTGACGTAATCCTTGTGGACCTGATGATGCCGGAAATCGACGGCCTGGAGATACTCAGACGCGTTAAGGCGGCCGGCGTGTCCTCTGAAGTGGTGATCATTACCGGGCATTCAACGGTGGAGTCGGCCGTGGAGGCCATGAAGAAGGGCGCCGCCGACTATCTGAGCAAACCGTTTTCGCCGAATCAGTTGAAGATGCTCCTCCGCAAGGTCTGGGAGCGTTCCGCTTTGATCCGGGAAAACGCGGCCCTGCGGCGGGAACTCGAGGTCGATCACGGCTTTGAAGGGATGATCGGTCAGAGTCGGTCCATGGAGCGCGTATTCTCCCTGATCAAGCGAGCGGCGCCCTCCGACGGCACCGTGCTCGTTACCGGCGAGAGCGGCACTGGAAAGGAAATGGTCGTTCAGGCGATTCACCGGCTGAGCCGGCGCAGAGATCACCCTTTGCTGGCCTGTGATTGCAGCGCCCTGGTGTCCAGCCTGCTGGAGAGCGAACTGTTCGGCCACGTCAAGGGCTCTTTCTCGGGTGCGATCGCGACAAAGCAGGGACTGTTCGAGGCGGCACACAAGGGAACCCTCTTCTTGGATGAGGTAGCCAACCTCAGCCTCGAGACGCAGGGGAAGCTGCTAAGGGTTCTGGAGACCAAACGAGTAAGAAAGGTGGGGGACACGGCCGAACGCGAAGTGGACATTCGCCTGATCGCGGCGACGAATCAAGATTTGGCGGAAATGGTGACGGAAGGTACTTTTCGCGAGGATTTGTACTATCGCCTCAACGTTGTGCCGATCTATCTGCCCCCGCTCCGCGAACGGCCGGGCGACATACCGAGGCTCGTGACGGCGTTTCTAGGGCGCTACTGCAAGCGCAATAAAGTTCCAATAAAGAGCTTCACCCCGGAGACAATGTCCAGGATTGAAAGTTACCGTTGGCCCGGCAACGTGCGCGAGCTACGGAACATCCTGGAGCGAATCGCCATCCTGTGTGACTCGGATCGTATCGAACCGAGGCACTTACCGCCGGAGATCCGCGAGGCGCCCGTGCAATCGTCCGTTACACAGCTTCCCCGAAGCTGGGATGATTTCAAAAGACTCAAACAACAAGTACGTGACGCGGCCGGCCAGGAGTTGGAACGCCGGTTCTTGATTGAAGCGCTACAGCGCTCCGGAGGAAACGTCAGCAAAGCCGCGGAAGACGTTGGTATGCAACGCACCAACTTCCACGCGCTCATGCGGAAGTACGGCCTGACCTCCGACATTACCTCCTGACGACCGTATACCGGTATGGCAGTCCGCCGCAACAGGGGCGTCGGGGTGGCACGGTCTGGCCTCGCCCGAACCAGTCCGCGTCCGTGGAAAGCCCGTCCCGGCGAGGACAGGCCGTGGTTTGCAACAGGGGCGTAACGTCGCGACCGAGTAGCCACGGCCTGTCGTCGCGGTGACGTCTTCCGCCTTTCACGAGCCACCAAACGCGACGACAGACCGTGCCACCCCGGTCGCCACCAAATATGGTCATACCGGGCACGGAGGTCAGCCATGTTTGTAAGGCGCACTTTTCGCGCGGGATTGGTATGATTGGTCATAGTGGTAAGTTGTGCGACAATAAAGCAGCGGGCGTGACGGTCCGCGGGCGGCACGTCGAATGGTTCCTGCCCACGGGAGATGGCCATGGTATTTATGACTCGGCCGATGAACGAGACCGACAACCTCGATCAGATTGCCGATTGGTTCGATTCGATCGGCACCGAATGGCTGCTGGACTACGATTCGGCGCCACGTCGGCGGGAAAACAGCCGGGAACAATTACTGAACTGGATGCGCGGCGAGGACGGGCTCTCGTGTGTGCTGGTGGCCGAGGGTGGGGAGCCGGCGAAGGTCGTCGGGTTCGCGGTCTGTCTTCTGCAAACCGATCCGATCACCAACCGCAAGTACGGCACGATCAACGGCATCTACGTCGAGCCGGAGCAGCGCGGGCAGGGGCTGGGGCACACGTTGAAGGAGGCCGCCGACGAGTGGTGCCGCCAAGCCGGCGCCACGTATATGCGGGCCTACATCGGGATCGGCAACACGGCGATGCTCCGCGTCTGCAAACTGCTCGGGTACGAGCCCTGGATGGTCACCTGGGTGCGCAGATTCGACTGAGCGCCGAAGGCCCGCGAGGCGCGAATCGCCACAGCATTTCTGCCTCGGACTGTTAGTCCACCACCCGCTGCAACGAGCCGACGCGGGGGATGATCGTGGGATCTTCACCTCCACCTTCGACTTGCAGAACGGCGTCGTCGACGTAGAAATCGGTGGTTCCCGATACCGTGCTGACCTTCCAAAAAGCCTGCACGAGGGTCCCACCCCACGACGGAGTCATTGTGCCGGTAATCTTCGTCCAGCCACTGTCGTCAACCGAGGTCTCCCCGGCGATAAGCCAGTAGCTGTTGGGAATTGAATCCCTTACATACATGACGAATCGCATATTGGACGTGCCTGAATCCATTTTCACCCAGGCTTCCATTTCGTAGGTGGTGCCGTTTTCGAGGAAGCCGTCAACGTCCTGGGCGGAGCCGGAGTAATACGCGTACCGGTCATCGATTAAGAGGGATGCGCTACCGCTGTGTGCATTGGGATCCGATGCTATGTCGCAATCGTATCCGTACCAACCCGACGTCCCGCTCTCCATCCCCGGATTACTCAGCAGATTCGCCGCCGCGCTGCCGCCCTCGAACTCGAGCAATATGCTGTAAGTTCGGATGGCGTCACCGGCGTAACCCTTGCCATATAGCCGAACGGGGCTGGAGGGATCGGTCGTCAGATCGCCGTAGTACCCCTCATCCACCAGCTTCCAGGTGTAGGTACCGGTTCCAATCGGCTCGTCGGACACCCAGGTATCGTGGGTGTAGGTACTTCGCCAGTTCGAATCGTTGCTGATCGTAAACGCGCCCATCTCGATCGCCGACTGGGCATGGAGACGTGCCGCGGCAGCGTCGCCTCCGCCCTCGGTCGAACGTAGCTGAATCCGGGTCACCGCCAGGGCCGACATGCCGATGATCGTTACAATCATCGCGATCATCAGGACCGCGAGGTACATCCCGCCACGATGTTGACAACGTCGAGCACGCATCACTCCGTCTCCGGGCCGAATTGCATGGCGTTCGTTTTAATTGCGACCAACGAGGCGAGGGGCACATTGTTGAGCGTGACGGTGACCGTGATCCGCTTGACGCCGGTATCGCTGCCCTGGGCTAGAGCGAGGTCCGCCGGACTGACCCAACTGACGGCGACGCTGCGGTACCAGCCGTTGAAGTCATTGAGCACGGTGCCGTCCTTTTCCTGTGGCGGGGAGGTGGACCAGCCTTCGTAGTCGTCGACGTCGTCGAATCTGTCGCGCTTGCCGCTGTTCTCTCCCCCCTCCAATCCGATGGCCGCAGCCACGTCGTCCGGCTCGATGTAGTGTTGTCGGAGGATTTCGGTCATCAAGTCCTGTGCCAGCAGCATGGCGCGGTTGCGGTCGCCCATCTTTTTTTGGGTAGCCTGCGAGGCGCCGACGGTGTTCAGGGCGGCGACGAGCATCACGCCGATGATGACGAGCGAGATAGCCGCCTCGGCCAGCGTCAGTGCCCGCCCGATATGGCGACGGCTCGGATTTTGCCGTAATAAAAGTCTCATGCCACACTACCTCACTCGCTCACGCGGATGGATACATAGTCGAATTCGGCGCTGCTCCCCGCCGACAGTATCGAGGCGAAACGGTTGTTGTGCGGGGGCGTGAACGTGTTGTAAACGAACGTGCCATAGTCCTGCCCATTGACCTTGACGTTAACAACGTCGCTGCCGGGATCGATCAGCAGGCGCAGGGTAACGAAGTCGGTCGATAACCCGAGAACCGTCACCAGGCGCATCTTCGTCGAGCTGTCCAGCTTGTGGTAAACGGTCAGCCTCTGCGTGTTATCGGGCTGAAGCTGCAAGGATGCAATAATTTTCGCGAAGGTCGAGCCGTCCCAGTCGGCGTTGATCCGGAAGGCCGCTCCATCGCCGCCGATGCTCGTGTTCCGAAAACACACCTCGACAGTGCTCAGCGTTGTGAAGTCGTTGTTCGGGTAGGTGTCCAGCGTGACGTCGGCATCCCAGACTCCGCCGCTGAGCGAGCCCAGGTTGAACGGCCCGCCTTCGCGAACCGCCCAGTCGTCGTTCCCGTCGCCGTTGTAGTCCAAGGTCGGATCGACGTCGAAATCGGCTTCCCACAAGCCCGAGAGCAACTCGGGGGTGTTGAGCGTCTGGGCGGCGGTGACGACGCGCGCAGCCGGATCGTCACCGGCCCGCAGCGCGATCCGGACACCGGTCACATACTGGCGTGAGACGGTCAGCGGTGAGCCGGGCACCGTATACGTACCGTATACGTAATACGACAAGGATTTACCGTCGGAATACGTCCAATTGTTACCGTTATCGTTCGTCATGAAAGAGCCGGATCCGCCGTCGTTGTCGTAACGAATATCGGCCGAGGCGGCGCCCGCGCCGGAGTGCTTCAGAACAAGGCACAAACCCTCGTTGGGAGAGAGTCCGGTCACGCTGCTGAACGAGAACTCCTCCCACTGGTAGCTGCCGCCGAGGGCGGATTCCAGCATTTCCACTTCTTCGAGCAAGGTGTCGGTCGGCTTGTTGTCGGCGTCCGGCACGCGCAACTGCACCCACGTCGACTCGACCGGATCACCGGACGCTTTCGCTTCGACCTGGACCCGCGTGACTTTCCAACCGAGGGCATTCCCAGGCAGCGTGGGCTGGAAGTACTGGCCGGGCCATTTACTCACCTCGATGTTGAAGTCCATCGGATCCACCGTCGTCGTGTAATCTGACAGCGTCGTTTCAGCGCACTCGACCGCGGGCCCGGGGTACTCCTCCGTGACGGTTTTCAGGTCATAAACGAGAACAAACTCGTTAACGTCCTCGAGGATATCAATTTCCGCGCCCCCGTTGTATTGGCGGATAAGCGCGGTCCCTGGGGCTGACCATTTGTAGCGGATTCTTTCAGGAACCCCGTCGCTATCACGGTCGGGAACCGTGAACTCGACAATCGTCGTGGTGTGCTGACGAATCCAGATTGCGGAGCGAAGCTCTTCCACGAGCTGGTCGGCCACCTCGGCGCTTTCGACGATCGTCATGGCCCGGCTTTCATCGTTCGGCAGGGCGTGGCCGGCGATCATTATCGCCGAGGCCAGCCCGGTCATGAGGATACTCATGATCGCCAGGCCGAGGACCATCTCAACCAGTGTGAAGCCACGGCGGGGCAGACCGAGCACCGTGTGAACCGGACAGCATCGTCTGGACGCATTCATGGTAGGTAGGCCTCCCCCGTGTCCGGATCGACCGTGATCAGTCGTTTCTCGCCCCCGACGCCGATGAGGACCGTGCCGCCGCTGTTCGGCATCCCGTAGCCGTCGAAGGTGACTGTTTCAAAGCCGGAGAAATCGACCGAGAGGATCCGGACGCGGTACGGCTCGTCGTCCAGTTCCACAATGTACTCTACGCTGGGACGATCCTGGTCGGGCATGCTCGTCAGTTTGTAGTTGTCGTCTGAGGTCTTGAAAGCGACCATCTGGCTCGCGCTCATTTGGCGGGCGTGCCGGCGCGCGAGGTTGAGATCGGCGACCACGCGTCGAGCGGCGGCATCGACCCGCTGTTGTACCGCCGCATTCGAAAAACGCGGGATCGCCATCGCCGAGATAATCGCCAGGATAGCGATGACGGTGATCATCTCGATCAGTGTGAACGCCGGTTGCCGATGGGATACAGTCATGGCGATGCGGTCCGCAGCTTGAGTTCGCGACACGTACAGGCAGGTCCTGCGCGAAAGGCAGACAAACCCTAACCTTCATCTTGGTATCGACGCGCGCGGGGGTGTACTTTGTTTATACGAACGATCAGCGTTCCGCCTTTGTTTTATCGGGCGCGAAGCGCCGAAAGCGCGGGCACCCCCGCACCGGGCGGCCGTAAACCGACCTTACGCCGCTAACAGCTTGGCGCGTACGAAATTAGTCCGCGCTGACACGCGTACATTTCTTGAAGTCGTCACAAAGCCAAGACCGATTACCGGTCATAGTGAATCAGGCGGCGCGCGCGGTGTCTATTGCCCGGCGACTGGCGTCGCCGCGGGCCGCGGATCAGCCGCCTCGCCCACTGATCGAGTCCAGCAAACGATGGAATCAGCTACACATCAGTCAACACCGTTCGTTGAGAAACACTTTCGCTGGTGGGCTGTCCGCCCACGTGCTTTCCACACTATCGCCCTGGCTACTCTCGTGCTGGCGTTGATCGCGTCCAACCCGGCACCGGGCGATCCACCCGTCCAGCAGACGCCCGAGCAGGAGTTCTTCGCCGAGCTGCTCGCGCAATTCCTGCCGGGTGAGACGGCCGCCCCAGGCGCGGCGACGGACGGCAATCTGTTCGATCCCGGCCCGGTCACGGAACCGCTCGACTCCTCCTCGGTCAGCGTCAGCGATGCCGGTCTGCTCGAAGTCCACGTGCGTGACATTGAAATCGCGACCGTGCTCGAGATGCTGAGTTATCAGGCCCGCTCGAATATCGTCGCGACCAAATCGGTGCGAGGGACCATTTCGGCAAACCTCTACGGGTTGACGCTGGAGGAAACGCTCGAGGCAATCCTGACGCCCAACCAGTACGCCTACCGGCAGGTCAACAAGACGATCTTTGTCGGCACGCCGGAGGAGATCGCCGCCCAGTTGCCCCCGCCGATGACGCGCGTTTTCAAGCTGAAATACATCACCAAACGCGAGGCGTTGAACGCCGTCACCATGGTACTCGGACCCAACGGCATCGCGGTGGCCGGGGGCGAAGAGTCGGACGGCTCCTCGTCCGAATCGGAAGATGACAATTATGCTGCCACCGAGGCGAGTTCCGATTACTTGATCGTCACCGACACGCCGCAACGCCTCGCCGCGGTCGAGGCACTGCTGCGGGACATCGACGTGCGGCCCAAGCAGGTGCTGATCGAAGCTACCATCCTGCGGGCCACGCTCAACGAGGACAACCAGTTCGGCATCGACTTCACGCTACTGGGCGGGATGGACTTTGAAGACGTCAGCAGCATCAGCATCGCCTCGTCCAACCTTCTCACGGGGCAGACCCCGTCCGCAAAATTTGAACAGACGACCTTCAACGTCAACACGAATCTGATTGGTGACAACCTGGACACCGGGTTTACCTTCGGCATCATCAAGAACAGTGTCGCGACTTTCGTGCGGGCGCTCGAGGAAGTCACCGACGTCGTGGTCGTCGCCAACCCGAAAATCATCGCGCTCAACAAACAGAAGGCCGAGGTGATCGTCGGGCGTCGTGACGGCTACCTGACCACCACCGTTACCGAAACCGCCGCCATCCAAACCGTCGAGTTCCTCGAGACCGGCACGCAGATCCGCTTTAGACCCTTCATCAACGACGACGGAACCGTCCGCCTCGCGGTTCACCCGAAAGATAGCAACGGCGGTTTGACCGCGGCCAATCTGCCGTTCGAGGAAACGACCGAGGCGCATGCCACCATCCTGGTGGACGACGGGCACACCGTGCTGATCGGCGGGCTGTTTCGCGAGCGGACCATCAGCTCCAAGGGGCAGATTCCCGTTCTCGGCGACATCCCCATCGCGGGCCTGCTCTTCCAGCACCACAGCGACGCCACCGTACGCGAGGAAGTCATCATTCTGCTGACGGTGCACGTGCTCAAGGACACCGACGAGGAATACGAGCGTTATGCCGCCCTGCTTGACGACGTCGAACGTATCCACGTCGGCAGCCGGATGGGTCTGCTCGGCACCGGCCGCGAGCGGCTCGCCCAGGCCTTCTACCAGGAAGCGATTCGCCAAACCGAGCAAGGCAACACCGACCGCGCCCTGCTCAATACCCGCATGACCCTGCACAACAACCCCAAGCACCTGGCGGCGTTCAAGCTCAAGGAACGGCTGCTCGGCCGGCGGCTGTGGGATAACGAGGGCACCCGCACCCGACTGTTCCTGCTCGATCTGATCCGCCAGGAGCAGACTTCACTGGAAAAGACGGACAACTCGGCATTGCTCGGTCGCCCGCCGCTCGATTTGCGAATGCACCGCGACAAGGTGCTCGAGCTGGAGAAGGAAGCCGTGACGGAGGAGGCCCCATGAGTCGCCGACGGGTAAACAGCCTGGTCATCGTTTTCTCGGCAACGTGGCTCTGTGCGGCGGGTTGCGAATATCCCCAGAGCCGGGCGAAGCTGGAATCGACGGAGCGCTGGAACCGGGCGCGGGCGGAAATCAAGGTGAAGCTCGCGTCGGATCAGTTGGCCACGGGGCACATCGATGACGCCGCGACCGAAATCACCTCGGCCTTTCGTCTCGATCCGTCCAATCCGGAACTGCTGATGTTGCAGGCGCGGGTCTTTCTAGCGCGTGGCGACCTGGCAGCGGCGGAGCGACTGCTCACCAACGCCCAGGCCGAGGGCGAGCGGCAAGCCGAAATCGAGTATCTGCTCGGCATCATCCAGGAACAACGCCTGCGTTGGTCGGCGGCTCTCGGGCATTATCTCCGGGCCTCCGACGTCGACCCACGGGAAGTGGCTTACCTCGTCGCGATCGTGCAGGTCATGCTGCAACTCGGGCAAGCCGAGGACGCGCTCATGCTGCTCGAGTCGTACGAGCCACAATTCGGCTGGATGGGTGCCTATCATGCCACGCGAGCCGAGTGCCGTGAGCAGCTTAAAGACTGGGAAGGGGCCGCCTCCGCCTGGCGCAGGGTGGCCGACGCCAACGACGATCCAGGAACTCGCGAACGCCTGGCAATGGCCCTGTACCGCGCCGGGGACGAATCGGAAGCTATTCGACAGTTCGAGCGGCTGATCGCCGACACCGAGACGCAGCCGCCCGCCCCGCTGCGCCTGGCACTGGCGCAGTGTCTGCTCGACGAGGGGCAGCCGACGGCGGCGCAAGACCAGATCGGCTTCGTGCTGCGCGAGGATCCGCGCAACGTGCGAGCGTTGCAGCTCGTGGCCCGCGTCTTCGCTCAACAGGGACAATTCGAGCGCGCCCGCCAAACCGCCGAGCGAGCCCTGCGGTTCGCCCCGGACAGTGTGAGCGCCCTCGAACTCGCCGCCACGCTGGCATTTCGTACCGGCGATCATGACCGCGCGCTCGCGCTGGCCGAACGCATCACGCAAGTCGCGGACAGTCCGGTCGCACGGCAAATCCTGACACGACTCTCCGCGGCAACACCCGCCGCCAAGTAACCCTGATTAAAATTCAATCCAATTCCGCCGGACGGTTTTTGACGTGATCGGGCCGTACCGAGCGTCTCTCTTTCATTGCGCATAGTGGACGCGCGGGCGAATCAGCCGCACGATACACCGCTGACACAGCCGTGAGAGGGAAAAAGGATAACCCGCTTCTTCAACGAAAAGTTGGGAACAAAGATGCGAAAACGATTGTCAGTTGCCCGAGAATATCGATTGATCCGGCTGAGCTGCGCGATGCTCTTGCTGACCGCTACCGCCGGTGTTGCCCTCGCCTCCGCGCAATGGACGCAGTGGGGCGGGCCCAACCGGGACTTCACCTGCGATTCCACCGGGCTTGCCGACCAATGGCCCGAAAACGGTCCGCGTAAGATCTGGAGCCGCGAGATCGGCGGTGGCCACTCCTCGATCCTCGTCGACGACGACATGCTCTACACCATGTGCCGCCGCGGCGACAAGGACGCCGTCCTCGCGATCAACGCCGACACCGGCGAGACCGTTTGGGAAACGCAGTACGACGCCCCAACCAAACCGAACATGGATCTCGAATTCGGCCCCGGCCCGCACTCCACGCCGCTGATCGTCGGCGACCGCGTCTTCACCGTCGGCGCGATGGTGCAATTCCACTGCCTCGACAAGAAGACCGGCAAGATTCTCTGGTCGCACGACCTGGCCGAGGAAATGGGCGCCAGCTACCTCCTCCGCGGTTACGGTGCCAGCCCGATCGCCTACCAGAACACCGTGATTCTCTGCGTCGGCCCGCGCCGGGCCGCCAAAGACCCCGCCGGACTCGCCGCCTTCAAACAAGACACCGGCGAACTGGTCTGGAAAAGCGAAGCCTTCAGCGGCGGCTACCCCTCGCCCATCATCGTAGACTTCAACGGCCGGGATATCCTGATCGACGCGCTCGGCGCCACCCGCTTAGGCCTCGACCCCGCCACCGGCGAAGTGATCTGGCGCGCCACGGTCGATCGACAGTCCGCCGCCATCATGGCCTCACCGCTCTGGATCCCGCCCGACAAGGTCTTCTTCACCGCGGGCTACGGCGGCGGCAGCCGACTCTTCAAAATCAGCGTCAACGAGGACGGCAAGTTCGCCGCCGATGAACTCTGGCATTGCCGTAAGATGAAAATCCACCACGCAAACGCGATTCGCATCGGCGACACGCTCTACGGCTCCAGCGGCGACTTCGGCCCGGCCTTTCTGATGGCCCTCGACATCGATACCGGGAAAATCCAGTGGCGTCAGCGTGGCTTTGCCAAGTCCTCGCTACTGCTGGCCGACGGCAAGCTCATCATCCTCGACGAACGCGGCAACCTCGCCCTGGCCACCGCCACCCCGAAGGGTCTCGAAATCCACTCGCAAGCCAAGGTCCTCGAAGAGCTGTCCTGGACCACCCCGACACTGGTGGGAACACGGTTATACCTGCGTGATTACCACACTATCAAGTGCCTGGATCTGAGTGCGGAAGCAAAGGAATGAAATGCATACACATAACAAGGGCTTCGAATAACACCGGTTCCTCATATTCGGGTGCTTCGATGTTATTAAAGCCGCGTTCACTTACCTATGAGGCAATTCTGGAGATCCATTCATGAACCTTTTCAACCGCGGGTCATACAAGTTGACGCTGCCCATCATGTTCCTGATCTTTACAACCATCGTTTCGCGCGGAGACGTCCCCCCGCGCTCTAACGGCGGCCAAACCCTGGTGATCCCCGAAAAACACCTTGACCTGGGCGAGATTTACCACGTCACGCCCGACCTCGGCACGCAGCTCGTCTGGAACTCCGACGCCCCGCTGTTGCGCCTGATGGCCACGTGCAATCGCGTCGTCGGCTATTTCGTCACGCCCTTTGATCTCGAAGAGGGGCAGTCCCCGCTGCTGACCGGTGCCATTCGCGTTCCGGTCGCCTCGCTAAGTACGGGCTACGAGCGCTTCGACGCGGAAATCCACGGCCCGGCGATGTTCGATGCGGCCAAGTATCCGGAGATCACCTTCATAATCACACGCGTCAGCGAGGCAAAACTGATCAGCAACGAGAACGAACGACGGAATTACACGCTGACTCTAGCGGGCGAATTCACGTTGAAAGACAAAACAATCGAGCTGGAAATGCCGGCGAGCCTCACACTGCTGCCCTTCACCTGGCACACAATGCAGTTCAGCGTCGGCGACTTGCTCATCCTACGGGCACAAATCGACATCAAGGCGGCGGATGTGGGCTTGCAGCCGCCCAACCCGGCCGGCAACGACTTTTCCGCCGAAGTCGTCAAGCTCGACCTGTTCCTGCTGTGCAGCACCGTCAGTCCTGAAAAGAACCTCGATCCCACGATCAAGCACGAGCACTTTCGCAAGCAGCAACAGTTCCTCACACTCGTCCGTGATTTCAATGACCCGCGGAAGGGATATGAATACGGCCGAGCGTTCATGCGGGAAATCTGGGACGACGCGCCGGCCCTCAACCGCCTCGCCTGGGCGACCCTCACCGAAGAGGGCATCGAGACACGCGATCTGCTCTTCGCCGCCAAGGCCGCCCAGCGCGCCAACGAGCTCTCCGAGTCCAAAGACCCCAGATGTCTCAATACGCTCGCGCGGGTGTATTACGATAAGGCGGACTTGGAATCGGCGCTCGAGTGGTCACGCAAGGCCGTCGAGAACCTCGAAGGTGTGCCGCCATACGTCGCCGCCGAAATCCGTGCCGCGCTACAACGCTATGAGGCACGGGCCAAGATGAATCAGGATTGATCCACACCGGCCCCGGTGTTCTCCCGCCGAATCTCGTCGAGCCGGACGCGCTTCAACCCGTGCCTAGTCAGCCGCAGTCGCAATGTTTCCAGCACGTAGCCGACCAGCCGCACATGGTAATACAACAATAATAGCGGAAATGATTTGACAGTCTCACCAACGGTCTTGCCCTTGCGGAACAGGTCGTTGTACGTAATCGCCGCCAATGCCCCCGCGAAGAAAAAGACCGGCACCGCAAACAGCCAGGGATGAATCAGCGCCAGCGGCAGCGTTACATACGCCAGTAGAAACGGCAGCATGTCCAGCCGTTGCGGCAGATAATACTTGTATACTAGCCGCGCCGCCGATCGCCCCCCGCGAAACGCCTGCCGATAGAAAGATCGGCGATCCATCGGATGCTCGTGCAGCACCACCGCGTCGGGCGCCACGCGCTGCTCGCAGCCGGCCGCTCGTAGCAAAAGAAATAATCCCTCCTCGTCGCCGCGTCCGGAAACTGTGACATCCGCCCGCCCGTCCCGCGTTGGAGCCGGTGCGGCACGATCCTCGTCGAGCCGATATTTCAGCAGGAGTTCGCGGCGAACGCACATATTCGCCGCCGTGAGCCGATGCGCGGGTCCCGCCCGGCCTAGCCGGTGCGTACCTTTGAACGTCAGCTCATAGATATTCGTCGGCGGCGGATCGACGACCAGCCCGGTCACCGCCGCCACGCGGTCGCCGGTGAAGCCCCGCATCAGCTTTTCGAGCCAGTCGGGCTCGGCGATGCAGTCGTTGTCGAGAAACGCCACGAACTCGCCGCGGGCCGCCTGGATTCCCCGATTGCGGCTCGGGTTAGCGCCGCCGCGCCGCTCGTTTCGCAGCGCCTGGAAACGCAATTCGGGATGCCGCTCGGCAAATTCCCGCAGCAGCGTCGGCGTGTCGTCCTCGGAACAATCGTCAACGACGATGATTTCAATGTTGGCATACGTCTGTCGCGCCAACGCATCGAGACAGCGCGCCAGGATCTCACTGCGATTGCAACTCGGAATGACTACGGAAACCAGCGGGTCCATGAATCCAGCCGTGCTCAACCTGCCACTCGGTAATCAGACGCATCCGGAGTGCGACGGTGCCATATCGTACCACGTGTAAGCAATCCGTCGCCTTGCCGCGCGGGCCCTGTGGCACATTTGACGTGAACCCTGGTTACTATATGCCAGTGCGCAATGGCAAGGCACGTAACGTTGTTCCAAGCAGAGCCGGCGTGTCCTCACGCCGGATTTCCGGGCCGGGGACGGCCCGGCTCTGTTGCGGGATCGCGCATGGCCATGTAGTCCAATGATGTAGTCCACTGATTCGCGATGCGCTACACAGAATCCCGAAACGCACGCAGCATGCAGCGGAAGCGGCAATGACCGACGATTCTCCTAACACCTCGGCGGGGAAAAAACCCGGCCGTTCACAGACCGTCGAGCTCCAACGCCGCGCGCTGCGCGGCAGCGTTCTGGCACTCGGCAACCAGGCCCTCAAGCTCGTCTCCAACTTCGTCACCACCTTCATCGTCGCGCTTTATCTGGAACCCGAAGAGGTCGGCTTGTTCGCCGTCGCGTTTTCGATCCAGGTGCTGCTGATTATCGTGCGTGACGGCGGGTTGGCGAACTCGCTGATCCAAAAAAAGGACCTCACCGACACTCACATCAACTCGGTTCTGTGGATCAGCGTCGGTATCAGCCTGGTGCTCATTGCCGGGCTCGCCGCCGTCGCCCGACCCCTGGCACGCTACTACGAACAACCCCAACTCGCCGCGATCCTCTGGTTGACGACCCTACCGATCGTGGCGCAGGCCGTCGGCAGCGTGCAGGAGACTTTGTTCCGTAAGCATCTGAAATTCGGCCGCCTGTTGATGGCTGACGCGGGGAGCACCCTGCTGGCGTCCATCGCCGCGATCGTCGCGGTCGTGCTCGGCGCCGGCGTCTGGGGATTGGTGCTGCGGATGGTCGCCGCCCCGGTCCTGCTGACCATCATCTGCTGGTCGCTCTCAAGCTGGCGACCGCGCTGGGAGTTCAGCTTTCAAGCCATCCGCTCGCTCTGGGCTTTCGGCGGGTTTATGTTCCTGGCGGTCCTGACGGGCTACGGCGCGTCCCGGCTCGACAGCTTGATCATCGGCAAGCTCATCGGCGTGTCCGATGCCGGCTTGTTCTTCATGGCCCGCTACCTGACTCTCGCCTTGATCTCGGAGGCCGTCATCGCGGTCGGGCGGGTCATGTTCTCCGTCTTCAGCGCGATCCAGGACGATTTGGCCAATATCCGATCGGGCTACCTGACCGGCACGCGTTGTCTGGCCGTGCTGATCTTTCCGCTCGTCGCGGGGATCGTCGTGCTGGCGCCGGAGGCAATCCCACTCTTCCTCGAAGATACCTGGATTCCCGCCGCCCCGGTCATGCAGATCATCAGTCTGCACGGTCTGCTGCTGTGCTTGTTGAACCCCGCCAACCAGACCCTCTACGCCCTGGGCCGCAGCCGATTGGTCTTCGTCATTTCGTTGATAGCGGGGTTGGCGACGCTCGCGTCGTTTGTGGTCGGATGCCGCTGGGGCGTGATCGGTGTGGCGGTCAGTTGGACGATAGTGCGATTGATATACTGCGCGGTCATGTTGAGGTATGCGTCCCGCGAAGTGAACCTGACCGTGAAGACCGCCGTCACGAATCTCGCCCGCCCGCTCATTGCTGCCGCGGGAGCGGCGTGTGCCGTCTTGGTTTTACACCTGATTTGGACGAGCACGGGAGGCTCCGTCGGTTTGGTGCTGTTCTCGCTCGAGGTCCTGGCGGGATTGCTCGCGTATGCGCTGCTCTGTCGCCTTCTGCTGATGGATACGTTGACCAAGCTCTGGCACGATGGCATGGATAGTATCAGACGACCGGGTGTCACCCGCGACGGAGCCGCGTCGTGATTATTGGTAAACATAAGCCCGCGGGCCGATTGCCATGACGGAGACCAGGCCCAACTTCTTCATCGTCGGGGCCGCCAAGAGCGGCACGACCTCGATGTACGAATATCTCCGCCAACACCCACAAATCTTCATGTCAAAGGTCAAGGAGCCGTACTTCTTCGGCCGCGATCTCGAAATCGTCCCCTACTGGTGCATCCGCGACGAGGCGAAGTACCTGAAGCTGTTCGCCGGCGCCGGCAACGCCAAACGCATCGGCGAGGGCTCGGTCTGGTATCTCTGTTCCCGGGAGGCCGCCCGGGAAATAAAGGCGTTCAGCCCCTCGGCAAGAATCCTGATCATGCTCCGCAACCCGATCGACGTGCTCTACTCGCTGCACGGGCAGTTCCTGCACAGTTGCAACGAAGACATCACCGACTTTGGCGAAGCACTCGCCGCCCAGGACGATCGCCGCCGGGGCCGCCGCATCCCGCGCGACGCCCATTTCCCGCGAGGTCTGCTCTACACCGACCTCGTCAGCTACTCATCACAAGTGCAACGCTACCTCGAAGTCTTCGGGCGCGAACAGGTACACGTCGTCACGTTCGACGACCTCATCGACGACGCCCCCGGCGTGTATCGCCAAGTGCTCGACTTTCTGGAGGTGGACGCCGAATTCACACCCTCGTTCGATGTGCATAACCCCGCCAAGGTGATCCGAAACCGCTGGGTCACCTCGTTCCTCAAGAAACGCCCCCGCCTCCGCCACGCTGTCCTAACCGCCGTTCCGGAATCGGCGCGGCAGCGCATCGGCGACGCCCTCGCGCTCATCTTCCGGCCCCTGCGTCGCCAGTCGAAGCTCAATCCCGCATTGCGTATCGAGTTACAGACGCAGTTCGCCCCCGAAATCGAAGCCCTCGGCAAAATCCTCGACCGCGACCTGTCTCACTGGTGCGGCGATTCGATTTACAGGTAGCGTCGGGTGCCACGGACAAGCGGCAGTTTGCATGTCCGTGCTTCCAACGATGCTTAGCACTGCTCAAGAGCCGGGCCGTCCCCGGCCCGGAAACCGGCGTGGGGACACGCCGGCTCTGCTGTGCGGGCTATCGCGCGGCGCGTTTTCACGCACGGTTATTTAGAAACATGCCCGCGGCGCTGCGATCGATCTCGCGCAAGCAATCCTTCCGGGTCATGCCGGATGTTTCCTGTTACGCGTGCCGCTCAGCAAGTACGCCAGCAGGCCGTGTGTCATCCCGACGCCGCGCCAGTACGCTCGGATGAAGCTCATCACGCCGAACAGGAGGTAGCGTGCTCGCCGCAGGCGCTTCATCAGCCGAACGGTCAGCGGCACCTGTGCCAGCATTAGCAGGACAACAAATACAACAGTCGCGAGCCAACCCCACGACACGAGCATCAGCGGCAGCGCGGCAATGGTGAGCATCGCCAGCGGGGGTTGGATGTGATCGACCAGGCTGCTGTACGAGTCGCCTACGCTGTGACGCGGGTGATTCATATGCAGGTAAACTCGCCAATATCCCTGCTGGCGCTGTGTTCGTAAGTACTTCAGCCAGTGTGATTCGTGATAGTGCTTCACCCGCGAGCCGAACTCGAAGTGCAACTCGTATCCCGCCTCCATCACGCGAAACGAAAGCTCGGCGTCCTGGGCCTTCAAGTACCGCTCGTCCAGACCGCCAACCTCTTCCAGCACCGCCCGGCGATAAAGCACGTTAAACGTAGCCAGAAAATCCACGCGCGTCGACATTCGCCGATGCCGCTCGATGATCTCCTCGTGAATCAAGCACGCCAACAGCGACTCGGGATTCATGATCCCGTAGCTGCCCGAGACGCCGCCGACCCGACCATCGTTCATGTGCGCTAACAGCAGCCGCGGGGCGTCCGGCTCGGCGACGCAATCGGAATCGACGAACCAGACCAGCGGGCCGCGCGCCTTTCGCCACCCCAGATTTCGAGCCGCTCCGGGTCCCTTGCCTGTCCCTGGAACAAGCGTGACCGGGAATTCACGCACGATCGTCGCCGTCTCGTCGGTCGACCCGTCGTCCACGAAGAGAATCTCATCCAGCCGCGACTCGGGATCACTCAGAATCGGCACGACGGCGGTGAGGCACCGGCGGACCGTGCTTTGACAGTTGCGTCCGGGAATGACCAGGCTGACCCGTTCGTCGTTCACTTGTGCTCTCGCGTAATCTGCGTAGCGAACCGCAATCGTATCGTGTGTGAAAAACGCGGTACAGCGTCGCCGCGGTACGGCCGTCTGTCCCATAATGAATCCGACGACCTTCGTTGCGATGACGCGCTTTGGCTCGTCCGCCGCGCGCCGCCTATACTGTATTGATATCCGTCGCCGTGTGGGATTCAATCTTCTTGACGCGCGAAGGCAAGATGGAACCGAGCGAACCGCCAACCGAAGTCCGCGAACAAGCGTTCGTGATCGTGCCGGCCTACAACGAAGCGGCTTGCATCGAGCAGGTGCTGCGTGAACTGGTGACTGTCTACCCAAACGTGATCGTCATCGACGACGCCTCCACCGATGATACCTGCGCCATCGCCAAGCGCGGCGCTCCGTACGTGCTCCGCCACTTGATCAACCGCGGTCAGGGCGCCGCCCTGCAAACCGGCATCGAGTTCGCGTTGCGACGAGGGGCGCGGTACGTCGTCACCTTCGACGCCGACGGGCAGCACCGCGTCGAGGACATCGCCGGTCTGCTCGCGCCAATCTGCGCCAATGAGTGCGAAATCACGCTCGGCTCGCGCTTCCTCGGCGAGACGATCGAAATGCCTCTGACTCGGCGGATCATGCTGCGCCTGGCGGTGCTGTTCACGCGAATCGTCAGCCGTGTTCCGCTGACCGACGCTCACAACGGCCTGCGAGCATTCTCGCGCCGGGCGGCCAAGCGTATCCGGATTTCCATGGACCGCATGGCCCACGCCAGTGAGATCATCGACAGCATCCGCCGATCGGGGCTCCCATTTCGTGAGGTTCCCGTTCAGATTCGCTACACCGCGTACTCGCTTGCCAAGGGTCAGTCGTTGCGGGATGCTGTGCGCGTGGTTTCTCACTATCTGCTTGGCCGAGTGGTGCGATGAATCTGTTGGCTCTGAGCTTGTTTCAGCACGCTTTGCTCGTCACCTTCGTACTGCTCTTTCTCGGCAGCGTCTGGGCGATGGTCAAAGGCTGGGCCGGCCGCCGCGAGGGCCCGATCTGGGCCGCCGTCTGGCTCGCCGCCGGCGTCGCGGTGCTTTGGCCGCAGGTCACCTCGCGCGTCGCGAAAACGCTCGGCATCGGCCGCGGCGCCGATCTCGTCTTCTACTGCGCCGTCGTCATCATGCTGATCGGCTTCTGGAGCATCTACATCCGTCTGCGGCGCGTACGCAGAGATATCACGCTGCTGGTCCGGCACCTCGCTTTGCAAGAAGGTGAGAAGGAGGCGACTCGCAAGAATGACACCCCCGGTATGGCAAACACCTCCGGGCAATCCGCCCACAGCCAAACCGATACAGCCAAACCCGAATGACTAACAGCCCGACGCTGGTTGCGGGTCATTTGCGTCCGACGCGCTCGCTGGGTTATGCTCGCCGGCCTGATGGCCGACATTGCTGCCCGGAAGTCCGCCCTGCTCGCACTGCTGTTGTTCGTGCCGATTCCGTCGCTCGGGTCGGTGATGGGCCTCTGGATCGCCCCCGGACCGTTCGGCAAAACCGTCTATTTCCTGTGCAAACTCTGGATCCTGATTCTGCCGGCGATCTGGCTGGTTAAAGTTGAAAAGGGGCGCCTATCGCTCTCGCCGCCCCGGCACGGCGGCTTCGGCTTTGCCGTCGGTTCGGGCCTGATCATCGGCGCGGGAATCATCGCCGCGTACGGCTACCTGGCTGCTTCCCACATCAATCCCAGCCACCTGCGCGCACTCGCCGCCGCCAACGGCTTCGACCGTGTCGAGATCTACCTGGCCTTCGCGGCCTACTTCACTTTCATCAACGCCCCGCTTGAGGAATACGTCTGGCGCTGGTTCGTCTTCACACGCTGCGAAACGCTACTGCCGCGCCGCGCGGCAGTTGCCGTCGCCGCCGCTTGCTTCACGCTCCATCACATCATCGTCCTACGATCGTTTCTACCATGGAGCCTGACCGTGTTGGGCGCGTGCGGCGTCTTCATCGGCGGCGCCGTCTGGAGTTGGTGCTATCTGCGCTACCGCTCGATCTGGCCCGGCTATGTCAGCCACGCCATCGTCGACGCCGCGATCCTCGCGGTCGGCTGGAAGCTGTTGTTCGACACCGCGTAAGTCCACGCGACCGATCGACCCCGATGCCGCTGGTACACGCCGCTTGTGCCCTTGACCGGACTTGGTAAGCTTCCATGCACGGGTGCCGCCTGGGCAGAGCGGGCTTGCGGGAGTCGCATCCGATGGAACCACTCACTCAATGACTCGCATTCGCGGGAGCCAACTTCGGACTTTGCTGAGCTGTGCCGTGGTAATGGAGGCGGCGCTGCTGCTGATCCATTTCGCCCGCGATCCCGCCGAGCAGGTCGCGTTTGTGTTGCTGAGCTATCTGGTCGGCGGCGTCGCGTTCGGCTGGCTATTGTGGCGACTGCGAAACGCGGATGATGACACCTCGCCGCGCTCGACAATTGTCATTCTCGTCGTGGCCGGAGTCGTGTTTCGGCTGACGCTGCTGCCGCTCGCCCCCGCCGCCAGCCAGGATGTGCAGCGCTACCTCTGGGAGGGGCTGGTTCAGTGGCACGGCTTTGACCCTTACACCCTCGCGCCGACGGCCGAAGAGCTCGCCCCCCTCGCAAGCGAGTACCCGGCCCTGTGGCGGTCGATCAATCATCCCGACGTCCCCGCGATCTACCCGCCTTTCGCACAGTTCCTGTTTCTATGCAACGCCGCGGCATTCGATGGTGCGTTGCTCGGCTGGAAGTCCATCCTGCTTGTATTTGATGCCATTCTCGCCGTTGGTGTTGTGTTGTTATTGAGGAAACGGTCGCTGTCGATCGTGGGTCTGGCGGGTGTGCTGTGGTGTCCGTTGTTGTTGATCGAGACGTACGAAGGCGGCCACCTCGATCTGATCGGGGCGGCTCTGATGGTGCTCGCAATCGTCGCAATGAGCCGCGGGCAACCGATCCTCTCCGCTGTCACACTTGGGCTGGCGATAAACGTCAAGTATCTCTGGCCGCTGTTGCTGTTAATCATCCTCGCGCGTCAGGCGGCGCGTCAGCGGCGCTGTGTCGTTTTTATCATGGTTACCCTAGTGGTGGCGGGGGTGAGCTGGATTCCGTATCACGCCGGCATCGAGAGTGCCCTTGCCACCGTGCGAATGTTCGCCGAGGACTGGGCGTTCAATGACATAATCTTCGAGCAATTGCGTCGACTTCCCGGGCCGCGCTGGGTGCCGATGATACTCGTGCTCGGTTTTCTGGCGGCTTTGGCAAGCCTGCTGGCATTTCGCCGGCCGCGCGATATCTGGTGCGATGCCTGGCTGCTATCCGGTACCGCACTGCTTCTCAGTCCGGTCGCATACCCCTGGTATTTCCTCTGGATCGTGCCTGGATTAGCACTCCGCCCGCCGCTTTGGCTGGTCGTCTGGCTGCTGAGCGTGCCGCTGTTGCACCTGGTGGATTGGCAATACGTCAGCACCGGCCAATGGGACCCGATGCCCTGGTTGTGGTGGATCGTTGGCGCGATCCCCGCCATGCTGTTGATTCGGGCCTGGTTACAGCGACTCCGACAACCGGAACGTTATCAGGCCCCGGCAACACTCAAGAATCACGGAGAAGCATAAAACTCGTTCTACTTCAGGCTGAACAAACCTCGTGAGACCTTACGGACATTCCGCATTTGACTCAACGCGATGCCGACGCTCTTGGCCAGCGTCTTGTTCGTGGATTTGAAACCCGCTCTTAGAACGGCGTCGGTGACGTCCTTGACCGCCATCGAGCGTCCGCGAGCACGCAGGACGCGTTCGACGTAGGTTTTCAGCGAACCCGGCCGCGCGGCGGCTCCGCGCCGTCCGGCCGCGGGCTTGCGGGCCGGCGCGCCAATCTTGGTGCCCAAAGCGGCCAGCGCCCGCTCAATGGCGCCGATCTGTGTATTGACTTGCGCGCGCTGTGCGATCAGGTCGCTTCGATACGCCTGCATTTGTTGCAGCAGAGGCGTTGTCCCGCCTTGTCGTACCGGCCGCGCCCGTTTCGCCGGGCGTCTGGCTTGCTGGACCTTCTTTCCAACGATGCGTTTTGCGGCTTTCTTTCCGGCAACCTTTTTCTTCTTTGCGCCGTGTATCGTGTTTTGATGCCGTGCCAAGTGGGCAGCCATCTTGAAAGTACGGCCACATATCGAACACTTAAACGCCTGAGGTTTGCCTTTAGCCATGCGTAATCTCCCTTTGTTCATTACCGCGCTGGCGGCAGGTTATGCCTTTTCCAAGCTTTTATCAACTGCTTCAAGACAAACTTCTTGAAATCTACGTTGCCGTCATCGTAGTGGGTGCAAACACTACATCTCTATAAAAGTTGACAGATCTCGTTCCTCGGCCTGCCCTCCGGTCGCTGTGTGGTAACCGTCGCCTTTTCTGTTGTGTTCAAGACTACATTGTCCATGCGGCCCGCTTGGCAGGTCTCGTGCCTCGACCTGCCCTAACAGTTCGCCGCAAAAGTCGGCGGCACCTATGGACTGTAGCGGCCGGCGCCTCGCCGGCCGTAATAGGCCGGAAACACCACTTTAAGCATACGGCCTGCGAGGCGCAGGCCGCTACATGACTTTTGCGGTGGACTGCTGGCTGGGGTCGGGAGGAACTTAGAGCGCCTAACAGAACCCGTCGTGAGGAGCCGCGGGCTTCAGCCCGCGCGGGGCCGCGCGGACTAAAGTCCGCGGCTCTTCCGGTTTTGTTACCGCTTCTTACATTGTAGACGGCCGATGTCTTTGCGGTTCGCGAAGATTATCGTCGCGCGGATGGCCCGTCGCTTCAGCGGCGGGGGACACGAATGGACGGTCGATTCGTGTCCCCCACGGCTAAAGCCATGGGCCACCCAATCCCTCGACTCCTCGGCCCCTCGACCCCTCGACCCCTTTGGTCGCGACCAACGGCCACGCCAAGGTGGGCGTGGATCGTCTGTCGGCTGCCTGTCGATCCAGGTGATGGAGGCCATAAAGTTGAAGAAAGATAACCGGGGATTAACGCGTTCTGGTCATGGGCGTGATGCGCATACCTCCCGCGCAGCGCTTGCGATATTACGAATAGTCCACCTGCGCGGAATGGCGAGATGAGTTTGAATTATTCTCCAGCTTGCCAAGTGTCGCGGCAAGATCAGCCATGCGTGTGGAGGCGGTTTCGCGAGCGCGGAAAGTTCTGTAAGATCTGCTCGCGCTGGAGCAGTAACATCGCATGAAAAAGAGGGCACCAGGGGCCCTGAGGCGTCCCGGTGCTCTCCGGAGGGGAAAGAAGCCAGGTTTTCCAATTCCTCGTTACCGAGGTACAATTATTATCAGAACTACCACTCTTATTATTGTCTAAGTTAGCCGCTTCGTCAAGCAGGATTTAGCGATTATCACCTACTTACTATTCCCCGATATCGACATTACCGGCTTGTTCCTACAGCTTTTAGCAGAAAAGACTGCCGGGAATGGCTTCTTAAAAAGGGTTAGTGGTGCTTACACCTTTTATCACAAGGAGTTACGTCGCAGTCCGCAATGACGAATTTCCTGAAAAACAAAAACATGTTGCTGCGCAAAGTTACCGATTTTCGCAAATAAAGGCTCCAAAAAGTACGCCTATTCTTACTTGCCAATACAAAAACGCGAGAGAATTTTTTCCAGTACATCCTCCATAAGCGGGCCGTGGCCGAGTAATTCCAGCGATTCCCACGCGTGACGGAGGTCGAGTGCCACGAGTTCCGGCATCACCAACGTGCCGCCCGTGGAAGCCGATTCGCGTGCCCGGCGTAGGGCCGCCAACGTGGGGCCGAGGTGCTCGGCGGTGAGGCCGCCGCCGGAGGGCTCGTCGAGGGCATCCAAACATTCGGCGAGAAGTCGGCGCAGATGTGGTAGTCCAGCGCCGCTGATGGCGCTGATCTCCACCCTTGCGGGGAAAGCGATTGGCGACGGCGACTTAACGTGGTTGTTCTGCCGATCGCACTTGCTGAACACCAGGAGGCGTCGATCTTCGGGAATACGGCGACAGACTTCCGTCTCACGAGCATCCCAATCCACGGTGCAATCGTGAAGCCAAAGCACGAGCTCGGCCTGATCGGCGGCCTGTTCGGCGGCGAGGTGGGCAGCCGATTCCAGCTCATCCGCACTTGGGCCCAGGCCGGCGCAGTCCTGGAGTACGGCCGCGACGCCGCCGAGTACGATTTCCGCCGACAGAACGTCACGTGTCGTTCCGAGGACGGGCGTGACGATTGCCCGTTCGTAACCGAGTAGTGCATTGAATAGGGTGCTCTTGCCCGCATTTGACAATCCGGCCAGCGCGATATGCGGCTGGGCGGCGCGCTCGAGTCCGCGGCCGGGGCAACCGATCGCGTTTATCTCGTCAACCAGCTCGTCGATGGCGTGGGTGAGCTCGGCCGGAGTGATGAAGCGGACGTCCTCTTCCTCGACGAAGTCGATGCCGGCTTCGACTAGCGCGATGAGCTCGGTCAGGCGTTCGGCGAGTTTCTCGACGCGCGGGCGGTACGACTCGCGGCCGAGGCGGACGGCTTGACGAGCGGCGTTTTCGTCCTGGGCGTTAATCAAGGCAAGGACGCCCTCCACCTGATCCGCGTCGAGTCGCCCGTTGAGATACGCGCGGGCGGTGAATTCACCGGGCAAAGCACGTCTGGCACCTGAGTCGATGAGATGCGCCGAGAGGGCTCGCAACGCCGGCAAGCTACCGACGGTGTGGATTTCCGCTACGTTTTGCCCGGTGTAACTGCGCGGCGCGTTGAACCAAAAGACGGTCGCGGGGAGCTTGAGTTCGTCGGGCAGCGTCAAGAAAGCTTCGCACCAGCCGGCGTTTGTCAGTGTGTCCGAGAGCGGCAGTGATATCCCGATATGTTCGAGTAAGTCGAACGCGGCCGTTCCACTCAGGCGCACGATGCCGAGCGGAGCGGCCCGCCAGCCGGTGGACACGGCGATGATCGTGTCGTCGAGGGCGGGCATTTGCATGGGATCGGCCCTGGGAGCGTTGTTGTTAAGGCTCGGACGCCGGACGTGACGCGGGTGTCGAGGTGGCGTTTTCGGCGACGAATTCGATGCGCGAAACGTGCCACGTGTCGTCATCCTGGCGGAGGCATGTGACCTGGATCAGCGCGTCATCCTCCTTGCCGGAGGCCGGCACGATCACGGCGACTTTCGAGGGTGCCTCGGAGGCGCGGCGCATGCGGTCAAAATGGAAGCCCTCGGCGTAGTAGGCGATCGCGGAGCCCCAGTTGTGGATGTATCCCTTGATCTGGTCATCGCCGAGCAGGGTTTTGAACCGCGGCATGCGGTTGAGTTTCTTCTCGATGGATTCGACCGCTACCAGCGAGCGCAGTTGTTCGAGGGCCTCCTCGGCGGTTTGTTCGTTACCGTTGGCGACGGCCCGCAATTCGGCTTGCAGGTAGGTCAGGGCGCCGCGGGCGGCGTTCTCGGGGGTGTCGAGAACGACGAGCGGAAGTTCGGGCGGCGGACGCGGCGTGGAGCCGGACGGATTGTCTTCGCAGCCGACCAGCGTGACGGCGACCGTGAGAGTCAACAGCAGCACACGTTGTCGATCAAATAATTCGCGCATTGCCGCTTCGTCCTCAATCCATGCAATCCGGTAGAAGCTTTTCGAACAGAATCGCCGGCTTGCCGAGCGGGTGGCCCGCTGCGAGCGGGGCGGGCGGCTCCCAGCGGATCGTTTCTTCGGGTAGGCCGAGCATCGCGATCAGTTTGCGCGCCGCGCCGGGCATGAACGGGTACGCCAGGATCGCGAGATAGTGTACCGCGTGGATGCAGGTGGCGATGGCGGCGGCGCAGTCGTTGAGGTCTTCCTTCCGCGTTCGCCACGGCTCGCGGACGCCGAAATACTGGTTGCAAGCCCGCGCGAAGGCCATCATTTCCTCGAGCGCGAGGCGGTAGCGATGTCCCTCAATGTTCTTGCCGACCTTCTTGAGCGCCTCGTCGGCCAGCTTGACGTGCTCGCGATCAACGTCGGTCTGAGCCGCGGCGTCGGGCACTTTGCCGTCGAAATACCGGGCGGCAAACGTCAGCGTGCGGTTGACGAAGTTGCCGAAGGCGGCGACCAGCTCGCTGTTGTTGCGGGTGACAAAATCCCGTGGATCGAACGCGGTGCGGGCGTTCTCCGGCGCGATCGCGGTCAGGTAGTAACGCAGCGCGTCGGGGTCGAAACGCTTGAGGTATTCCTCGATCCAGACCGGGGAGTCCTCCGGCGTTTTGCTCTTGCTGACCTTGGCCTCGTCGCCGCTGAGCCGGATGTTGATAAAGTTGTTGGCGACGACGTTGTATGGCAACTGGTGTCGGCCGTCGGCCGTCAGCATCGCCGGCCAGATCAGGGCATGGAAGACGGTGTTATCCTCGCCGATGAAGTGGACGATGGCGGTCTCGGGGTCGGACCACCATTTTTCGTAGCCGCGCCAGTCGCCGTCGCGCTGCTCGCAGAGCTTGGCGGTAAAGGAAACGTATCCGATCGGGGCGTCGAACCAGACGAACAGGACCTTATCTTTCGCGTCGGGATCGTCGAGTGGGACGGGGACGCCCCATTCGATGTCGCGGGTCATCGCCCGTTCCGGCAGGCCCTGCTTGATTTGCCCCAGCGCGAAGTTGATCACGCTCGAACGCCACTCGTCGCGTTTGGATTCGAGCCACTTGCGCAGCGGCTTTTCAAAGTCGTTCAGCCGCAAGTACCAGTGTGTCGTTTCGCGGACCTCGGCGGGCTCGTGCGTGATCTCGCTGATCGGATCGATCAGCAAAAGTGGGTCGATCATCTGGCCGCAGGCCTCGCACTGGTCGCCGGTGGCGCCGGGTGCGTTGCAGTGGTGGCAGGTGCCGCGGACGTAGCGATCGGGCAGGAAGCGGTTCGCCTTGGGGTCGTAGAGCTGTTTGGTGCTGCGTTTGGTGAAGTAGCCCTTGTCGAAAATCCGCTTGAAGAACTCCTGGCTGAACCGCTCGTGCAGCTCGGTAAACGCGGGCTGGTGCGTGCCGCCGTAGACGTCGAAGTCGATTCGCAAGCCGGCAAAGTCGAGTTTCTGCCGCTCGTGGAAGCGGGTGGCGATTTCCTGGGGCGTTGTTTTAGCCTGGGCGGCGGAGATTTCGATCGCGACGCCGTTGTCGTCGCTCCCGCAGATATACAGCGCCTCGTCGCCGCGGGCGCGGAGGTAGCGGACGTATGTATCGGCCGGCAGGTAGGCCCCGCCGATGTGGCCGACGTGCAAGCGCCCGTTTGAGTACGGCAATCCGGCGGTTACCAGATAACGTTTCGGCATAGCTCGACACGCTCCCATTTAATCACACGAATTATGGATGTTACGTCGCGACCTCGGGGCGTGCAACGCGATAGGAGTGAAAACGGTTTATAGGGTGCGACACACCGGGCTCTGATTGCGTGGCGCGTGTCAGCGCATTGTCATATAGAATGCCGGTTCCATCAGGGAGGTACAGCAAATGAAAACCGTAACTGCCGAGGAAGTGTTGACCCTGGCGGGGAACTATAGGGAGTGCCGCATCCTGCTGACCGCGGCCGAGTTGGATCTGTTCACACTGCTGGCGCCCGCGGCGCTCAGTGCCGAGCAGATCGCAGCCAAACTGAACGCCGAATTGCGGGGGCTGACGATTCTGCTGGATGCGTTGGCGGCAATCGAACTGCTTTCCAAACGCGACGGGCGGTATCACTGCGAGCCTCATATCGCCGCGTGCCTGGCGGCGGATGCGCCCGGTTCCGTTCTGCCGCGGGTATTGCACTCCGCGACACAGTGGCGGAAATGGTCAGACTTGACCGGGATCGTTCTCGGAACGGCCGAACCCGGGACCGCGTTTCGGACGCCGGCCGATCTGCGAGCGTTCATCGGGACGATGGCGGTCGCGGCCAGGCCGCTGGCGGCGTCGGTCGTGGAGGCGGTCAACGCGGGATCAGCCAGGAACTTGCTCGACGTGGGCGGCGGGCCGGGGAGCTATACGGCGGCCTTTCTAAAGGCGACGCCCGGCATGACGGCGACGCTCTTCGACAAACCCGACGTGCTCGAAATCGCCCGCGAGCAGCTTGGTGCCGTCGGCGTTCTCGATCGGGTGGTGCTGGTTGGGGGCGACTTCTATCAGGACGAGTTGCCGGGCGGTCATGATCTGGCCCTGCTCTTCGCCATCATTCACCAGAGCAGCCCCGCGCGGAATCTGGACTTGTACCGCAAAGTATTTCGCGCGTTGAGTCCCGGCGGGCGAATCCTCGTCCGCGACCACGTTCTGGAACCCGGCCGTACGCGGCCACGGCGTGGGGCGATCTTTGCCATCAATATGCTGGTCGCCACCGCGGGGGGGAACTGCTACACGTTTGACGAAATCCACGACGGCCTGGGCGAGGCGGGTTTCGAGCGCATCGGCCTCCTTCAGCAGGATGAGCGCATGAACGGTCTGGTCGAGGGGTTTCGGCCGACGACATAAGTAGCGCACGCCACAATAAATGGCGTCGGGAGTAACAGGATAAAACAACGTTAAATGCTTTACGGATATGGCGTTAGGGGGATTTGCGGCTATGGAATAAATCTGTCGCCAAATGCGACAGAAACGCGCACGGGGAAAAATCGACGCCATTCGTTGTCGCGTGACGACAAAAGGCTGTCGCGTCGTAAGTTCCGTCGGCGTGTGAAGTTGCGTGCGATTTTGGGAGGGTGGTGTCGTGTTGTGGTAACGACAAGCAACGTAACAAAATAACACGTTTGTTACACGGAATTGGGGCTCGGCGTACACCATGTACCGATACTTGTCGGGCCGCGTGGTCGGATACGCCGACTCGTTGCCGCCGCGCGGCAGACCGTTGTAGCCGAGGCCGAGGATGCGGTGGTCAGCGTCGAGCACGCACTCCAAACGTACGACCCCGCGGAATTTCCGCTGGTGCCGTCGCAACTGGAAGGCGACTCGGTCGAAGTCGACGCCGCAGAGCTGGTGCACGCGGTGAAGGTGACGAGCCACGCCGTAGCGAAAGAGCCCAGCCGGTACGCCATTGACGGCATCCTGCTCGAATCCAACGAGAAGGGCTCGGGGTTTGGCGATCAGCTATCAGCCCTCAGCTTTCAGCCAATGGTAGCGTGCGGCCCGGACGCACCAATTCGAGGCCCACATCTGAATGGTGCGTCAAGGGACGTACCTACGCGGCTATCCCAGTCACTCGCCGTTATCGAATAAGAATTCGTAGGGTGCGTCTTGACGCACCATTTTCATTCGCCGACCTGTCCCTCTATCGATCGCAGGTCCAACGGTGTGACGGAGCGTCCGCCGCAGACGCACATCCAATCCTGCGGGTACAAGCCGTCGCGAACGTGTCGGTGGATAGCTGGTGTACGGCCAAGCATGGGGGCAATTGACGTACCCATGCTTGACCGGATTGTAATAAATGTAATCGACGTGCCGGCCGAGATCATCGTCGTCGCGTATGACGTGATCCCAGAAGCGGCGTTGCCAAACGCCGCGCTCGTTGCGAGCCCTTCGCGAGGCGCTGCGGCGCGTTTCATAGCCGCCGGCGGCGAGGTACGCGCGCGTAAACGCCGCCTTGATGGCCGACCAGCGCAGGCCGAACAGATCGTTTCCCGGCGGCATCGTCCAGATCGCATGGATGTGGTCCGGCATGATGACGATCGCGTCGATCGTGAATGGATGATCCGAGACGACGCGTCGAAACGCGGCGCGCAACAGATCGACCGCGGCCGGATCATTGAAGATAGGCCGGCGTCGTTCGGTGACGACCGTGAAGAACACGGTAGCGCCGGGGGCGTCCAGACGGCGGTATTCGGGCATGATGAGATCATACAGGATTGGTGCGTCAAGACGCACCCTACGTTGCTCCTGGCGATACTCACTGACTGCAACGAAAACGGTATCCAGGACGTTCAGGACATCGCAAATTGTGACCCGAACAACCCTGCATGCCAGGACTGCAACGAGAACAATGTTCCCGACGGGTGTGACATCTCCTGCGGCACGAGTCAGGATGCCAACGAAAACGGCATCCCCGACGAGTGCGAGCAATAGGAAAAGCGCTATCGCGATGTCTCAAGAACAGCGAATGTGTTTGTCACCGACTCAGGCCCATCCTCATTCGCACGTCGTGCTGTACACCGATAGCAGCGCTGCCAGGTCACTCAAATCCACGTCGCCGTCCTGATCCAGATCGCCATCGGCGTACGCAGGGTCGCTCGTGATTCCGTAATGCGCCAGCAGTTCGGCAAGATCGGCTAGGTTGATCTCGCCGTCGCCGTCGAGGTCTCCGGTGCATTGGTATTCGTACGCCCCCATGTCCACGATTGGCGGTCCCGGCGCGCCAGGATTTCCCGTGTCCAGCGTTCCAAGCCGATCCGCAAAGCGCAGGCGACCGTCGAGGCCAGTGCTCACCCAAACCGGCAGACCATCGTTGTCACCCGCGTCTATACACGGCGAGACGCCGAACACATTCAGATCGCCGTAATCGTCGTCGCTCGTTCCCCACCATCCATCGGGGCCCGGATCCGGCTCGCGCACAAACCCTGGATCCGCGTCGATATTGCCGTCACCCCAGTTTAGCGTGCATTCGGGCGCCACTTCCGCCCCGGCTTCCCCGCCTTCCACGTCGCTATACGAGATGGTAAGTGTCGATTGCGACGAGAGGGCGATCTCGGGACCGCCTGAGCCCGCATTCGCCCAGAGAATGCAATTGGCCAGTGTTACGTTACTGCTGGTTTGGCAGCAGACGCCGCCACCGCCTGAGCCGGACGGACGCATGTTGCCCATGATCACGCAATTGCCGACCGTGGCGTTGGCGTCATCCCTACAGAGAAGACCGGCGGCGTACCACACCGACACGTTTGCACAGACTATGCTGTTGTGAAGGCTGGGGCTGCCCCCTACGCACGCGACGCCGGCACCGCTGTCTGCCCAGTTGCCGCCAACCGTGCAGTCAACTATCGTCGGAGAACCCGCGGAACAATAGATCCCGCCACCGCTGTACGATGCCACGTTCCCCAAGATCGCGCAGTTGGAGATGGTTGTGTTGCCTTCACAATAAATGCCACCGCCCTCGAATTCCGCACCATTGTCCGCAATCAGGCAACTCGTGATGGTCGCCTCCTCACCGCAGAACAGACCGGCAGCGCCAAGTGCCACGTTCCACGAGAACACACAGTCCCTTACTATAACATTGCCGATGAAGAAGCCACCGCCACAGCTATCGGCTGTGTTCTCCGAGAAGGTGCACGCAACGACGGTTACGTCTCCACCGAGATGCACGCCGCCCGACCAACCGGAAGCCATGTTTCCCGTGAAGACGCAGCCGGCGATCGCGACGTGTTCCCAGGCGGCGACGCCGCCGCCATAGACGGCACTGTTGCCCGAGAACCTGCAGTCGAGAACTCGCGTGCTACCTGCACAGTAAGCACCGCCGCCGTGCCACTCGGCTTGGTTTGCCGTGAACTCGCAATTAGCGATCGTCGGGCTAGCAGGATAGCAGTATACGCCACCGCCGTGGTCGGTCGCGTACCCGTTGCTGATTGTGAATCCGTCCACCACCGAATCGGTGCTCTCGTCGCTGTGGAAGTAGAAGCCGCGATGTGGATTGGCCTCGCTTCCCTCACAATCGATGATGCAGTTGTCGGGACCGTTTTCCGATCGGACGGTGATGGCCTTGCCGCCGTAGTCGAGGTCCCGGTT